>JAYTEI010000269.1:0-6972 GCA_043735445.1 Akkermansiaceae bacterium
GAAGGCCCGCAAAGCGGAAACTGGCAATACGCCCGGTCGAATCTGACCCCCATGGTGGCCAACCGGTCGAGGTTGGGCGTCTTCGCCAGCGTGCTCGCGTAGCATCCCAGCTCGGTCCGCATGTCATCGGAAATGATGAGCAGGACATTCATCGTCTCTGCGGCATACGCCTGAATAAGCAAGGCTGCCGCGATCAGGAATATAGGGATTCGTTTCATGAACTTCGTTAGATCGCGTGAAAAACCTCGGGTAGCGGGACGCAGACCGCCGAATGATCGGGATTCACCTCCATGAGGTCCGCCATGGAAACCCACCACCTGCGGACCAAATGCGTGGCGTGTCTTCGGGCTTCGGTGGGTTCGCGGTTTAAGGGGGAAGAGACGTCTCGTCCCTTCAAGCATGAACGAGACGTCCATGCCCCATATCGCGGTCTTCTTATCCCTCTCCATCGGCGTCAATCCTGTTGATCTGCGGTTTGAAAAATCGAAATACAGTTGCCCCGGTTCACTTTGATATCTTGGGTTCGAGGGTCACGCGGTCCATCGTGATGGTTCCGGCGTGCTCCACGACATCCGAATGGGTGAGTCCCCGGAACGTGGAATTGGCGATCCGGATGCCGTCAATGACCGCGCCCTTGAAACCACGGACATGCATCACCCGCGGGCTGTTCTCGCTGGAAATGCCTTCCAAATTCACGTTGCGGACGACCGGCTTATGCGGCCCATCGGCACCTTCCTCATAGACCAGATCGATCGTCAGCACGGCCTCCGCCACCCGGCCGACCTTGACGTTGCGCATGAACACGTTTTCCAGCGCGCCGCCCCGCACGGCGTTGGATTTGAAGCGCAGGGCCCGGTCCAAGTTCGGGCTGTCCATCTGGCAATCCTCGATGAAGACGTTTCGCACGCTGCCAGAAATTTCGCTGCCCATTACCACACCGCCATGGCCGTCCTTCATCACGCAGCGGCGGATGACGATGTTTTCACTCGGCACATTGACGCGGCGGCCGTCGTTGTTGCGCCCGGATTTGATCGCGATGCAATCGTCGCCGGTGTCGAACACGCAATCCTCGATGAGCACGTCGCGCGACGACTCGGGATCGCAGCCGTCGTTGTTGGTGCCGTGGCTGGAAATCTTCACGCCGCGGACCGTGATGTTTTGTGAGAGCACCGGATGGATGAGCCACATCGGAGCACGCAACAGCGTCACACCCTCGATGAGGGCATTCTTGCAGCGGTAAAACTGAATGAAGTTCGGCCGGAGGAATCCGCCATCGCCGAATTTCCGCTCCGCCACCGGCACGCCGCTTTCGCCCATCGCCACTAGGCGGTCGCGGGCGACCTGCTGGCGGACGGGCTTGTTGCTCTTATCATTCCAGGCCCACCAGGTCGTCAGGTCGGCCTGGCCGTCGAGCGTGCCGCCGCCGGTGACAGCGATGTTTTCCTGGTCCACCGCATAAATCAGCGCGGAGTAATTCATGCACTCGATTCCTTCCCACCGAGTGAAAACGACCGGGTAATCGGCGGGTTTGGTGGAAAATTTTACCACGGCACCCGTTGCGACATGGAGGTTCACATTGCTCAGCAAATGAACCGCGCCGGTGTGCCATTCGCCTTCCGGGATGACCACCCGCCCGCCGCCGGCCGCGTGGCAAGCGGCGATCGCCGCACGGATCGCCCCGCTGCAATCAGTCGCCGACTTCGCGCCGAAATCTGTGATGACAAAGTCCTTCGCGGGAAATTCCGGCGCTTTAATTCGGGCGAGGATTTTCTCCGCATCCTCCCATCCGCGGGCGGCGAAGGGTGGCTCGTCGGTCGTCACCAAATGCTGCATTTCCAGACCCGCCAGGATGAACGGCCCCACGCCCTTGAGATCGTTTTCAATCACCGGCTCGCTGATGTAGTAGGCGTAGCTGCCGTCGCGCGGCTTGCCGGCAGCGGAGGTGAAGCCGAGGCCCGCCACTTCGCAGACACCCGTGAGATTCACCCGGCCATCCCCGTCGCTGCGGATGAAATCCCGGACCAGTCCTTGGTAGCCTTTCAGCACCGCCGGCAGATATTTCCCACGGGGCAGGTAGCCGCGGTTGATGCCCTTCGCGAGGGCATAGACAAACATGCTGGAAGCAGAGGATTCCAGATAGTTTCCCTCGCGCCCGCCTTGGTCCATCACCTGCCACCACAAGCCGCTTTTCGGGTCCTGATGGCGCACGATCCCGTCGGCAAGCCGGCTCAGCACCTCGCGGACCGCCTCCTCGTCCCGGTGCGTGGGCGGAAGATCATCGAGGCAATCCACGATGGCCATGGCATACCAGCCGTTCGAGCGGCCCCAGAAGCTCGGCGAGCGGCCGGTTTCGGGATTCGCCCAGCTTTGCACGCGTTTCTCATCCCAGGCATGATGGAACAATCCGCTCGCCGGATCGTAACTGTGTCGATCCATCAGCAGGATTTGTTTCGTCACCTCATCGAAAGCGGCAGGCTCGTGGAAAATTCTCCCATAACTCGCGAGAAACGGCGAACCCATGTAAAGCCCGTCCAGCCACATCTGGAATGGATAACGCTGCTTGTGCCAGAACCCGCCGTCGCTCGTCCTCGGCTGATTCGCGAGTTGTTCTCGCAGATGGCCGATTGCCTTCCAGAGCCGCTCATCGCCGGTCTTTTCATACAGCCGCAGCAACACTCGGCCGGGAGTGATCATATCAATGTTAGAGTCTTCCTGCCGGTAAGTGGCAATGCTGCCATCCGCCTGGACGAATGAATTGACGAGGTTCGTGGCATAGTCCGTCGCGGCCGGCTCGTCTAGGCTAAGCAAGGCATGGGCAAACAGCCCAGACGTGTAATCCCAGCGGGCAGTGGGGCTGCCATCCTTGCACAGCGCTATGCCCCGGCGGGACATTTCGGAAGCGGCAAGCCGCCGTGCCCACTCCACCGGCGTGCCGTCTAAAAATTTCTGGGGCGCAGCCTCGCCCGCAGAAGCGACGATGGCTGATAGCACCCAGATGATCGGGAAACAGAAGGTCTTCATTTTTACGATGGCCAAGGGGAAGGGTAGGATTTCACAAGGGCCGGGGAAAAGCCTTCCTGCCGGTGACTCTGCTGTATAGTCCCGACCATGCAGAATCTATTGAAAAATGTGCATTTCAGCGGACGCGCCTGCCTCCAATTCGAATCTCCGCTGGACCAGCTCGGAATATGCCTACCGGAAACAAATGCACAAAGATGGGTTGGTGTGAATGTCCTGAAACTGAACCTCGCACTGAACGCCCTTTCCCCGACCACGCCGGGAAATCCCAGCCTTGACGCTGCCCCCGATGTGTCACATCAATGTATCACAATGAAGACGACGAATATCCGGGAATTGAAACACTCCACCACGACCGTGCTCGAATGGGTGGCACAGGGGGAATCTGTGGAAATTACGAGGCGTAATAAAGTGGTTGGAATCATCGTTCCTCCGACTCCTGAAAAGTCCGAGGACGTGCCTTCGGATTACTATGAACGTCTCGAAAAGCTTTTTTACGACCCAATCCAACCCATGACCGGTTCGGAAATTGTTTCATACGGACGAGGTGAGCGATGAAATGTTACGCGGACACCGGTTTTTTGGTTTCACTGCATAGCTCTGATGCGAATTCCGCGGCAGCGAAAGCCCGGATGAAAAGCCACGGTGTCGCAATGGCTTGGACATGGCTTCACGAAATGGAGTTCCGAAACGCGATCCGCCTGCAAGCGTTCCGCAAGCAGCTCGATCCAAGCGATGTCGC
Organism: Akkermansiaceae bacterium; assembly: GCA_043735445.1. Taxonomy (GTDB): domain Bacteria; phylum Verrucomicrobiota; class Verrucomicrobiia; order Verrucomicrobiales; family Akkermansiaceae; genus Luteolibacter. Next base: position 3,761 of record JAYTEI010000269.1, read on the forward strand.
AGGGATACTTCACAAGCAGGCTTTGGGTCTGGAGAACGGAGTATATTTCTCCGCCGCTCCTGCACTCGCCGAGGTCAATCGTGAAGCGGAAAGGCTCAGTGGATTGCATACGGAAATCATCGGCACCCGGACTCTTGATATTCTCCATGTGGCTCATGCGACGGTGTTAGGGATTAAGGAGTTTCTCACCTTCGATCATCGCCAAGCCATGCTGGCCAAGGCCGCCGGGCTGAACGTGCCGAAGCTTTGAATCCATGACCGAAGACCACCGCCCAGATCCCGACGCTTTGCTTGCCCAAGTCCAACGGGAACAAAATCAGGAGAAAAAGGGGCGGCTCTTCATCCTGCTAGGGATGTGTCCGGGCGTTGGCAAAACCTCTGCGATGCTCTTGTTAGCCCGCCAGCGGCAAAGCGACGGGCTCAATGTGTTGGCGGGCATCGTGGAAACCCACGGGCGCGCGGAAACCACAGCGCTGCTGGAGGATCTGACGATTTTGCCGCGGAAGAAAATCGATCACGGCGGCCATCTGCTGGAGGAATTCGATCTCGATACCGCGATCCAGCGGCGGCCGGATCTGTTGTTAGTCGATGAACTCGCCCACACCAACGCGCCCGGCAGCCGCCACTTGAAGCGCTATCAGGACGTGCTCGAGTTGCTCGACGCGGGCATCGATGTGGTCACCACGCTCAACGTCCCGCACATCGAGAGCCAGGTGGAGCAGCCCGTGGAAAACCAACGCACGGCAGATGGTCGGCGTCGGTCCCTCGCCGTATTCCGAGAGCCTGATTCGCTGGATGCGCCGCGCATCCGGCCGCCATGGGTGCCCGTGGCTGGCGGTGTGGGTGGAAGGCACCCGGCCGCTGACCGCGCAGGAGCAGGATTTGTTAGCCCGCGGCCTCGGCCTGGCGAGACGCCTCGGCGCGGAAGTGGTCCACGCCACGGGCGCTGATGTGGCAGCCACGCTGCTGCAGGTCGCTCGCGAGAGAAATGTTTCGCAGATCATCGTCGGCAAGGCGAACCGGCCCGTGATTGGTCGCCCGTCTAACCGCCCCGAGCCACGGTGGCGGGCATTTGCCACCGACCATCCGTATCAGGACTATGGCGTCGCGCTTGCGATCATCGTGGTGCTCACGGTGATTTGTTGGACGCTGGAACCAGTGGTGGGCTACACCGTGCCGGCGCTGGCCGATGTTGTTCATGGCCGCACTCAGCGCGCTGGTGTAAGATTTCATTTTCATCCCACCCAAGTTCACCTTCGAGGTGCGGGCACTTCAAGACATCATCCTGCTAGGAATGTTTTTCGCTGTGGCACTGAGCATGGGGCACCTAACTAGCCGCCTGCGGACGCGAGAAATCGCCGAGCGGCGGCGGCAAATCGAGACGGATGCGCTACTGCGCATGACTCAGAGCGCGGCACTGGCACCGGAAATGGGGAAGGGTCTATCAGAAGCGTTGACGATTATTAACAGCGTGATCGATGCGGATACGGCGCTGGTCGTCCGCAAGCTGGATCATTCCTTGCCAGCCACCGCCCACGCCGCAAGCACCTGGCAACCGGAGGACCATGGACTCGGCGTGGCCAACTGGTCTTATACGAACAAGCAAGTGGCCGGGCGTTTCACTGACACCCTGCCGCAATCTGCGGCGACGTGGTTTCCGCTACAGACCGCCACCTCGGTGATGGGCGTGCTCGGCCTGCAACTCGCGCTGGTGTTAGAGAAAGAGCACTTCATCCAGGCCGTTAGCCCAGCGGAGGTGATGGATAAATCCGAGCGGCTGCGGAGAAATCTGTTGGATAGCGTTTCCCATGAGTTGAAAACTCCACTGGCCGTCCTCAACGAGGCCGGGATCGGTTATCGGCTGCTAGATCCGGCGTGACCCGGAGTGCGCGAAGCTTTGCTCGCGCCCTGATAGATTCAGCTCTGCTGGATGCGGTGCGGAGCTCTGCCTCTTCTCTTCGAAGAAAGAACTCCGCGCCGCATGGAGCAGAGCTTCCATCCACCGCAGGCGGCAGCAGAGCGTGCCGCACTCCGGGCGACTGCGGTGCCTAACTCTTCGTTGTTTTCCGCGAGACGATCAACGAGGTGACCACGCCGGTCACTAGGATGCCAAGGATCACCGCGAGGATGATTAGATTAAAGGAGTCGCCTAACCAAAGCTTAAGCCACTTTGCGGCCAGCATTTTCACGCCGACGACGAGCAGGATCAGCGACAGCGCAGGCTTGAGGTAGCGGAAATTCACGATCATCCCGGCCAGCGCGAAATACAGCGAACGCAGGCCGAGGATGGCGAAGACGTTGCTGGTGAAAACGAGGAACGGGTCCGCCGTGATGGCGAAAATTGCTGGGATGGAATCGACGGCGAAAATCAGATCCGTCACTTCCACCAGCACCAGCGCGACGGCTAACGGGGTGATCAACCATTTGCCGTTAGGCGCGGCCTCGACGACGGGATCGGCGATGATTTCATCACCGGGTTCAGCAGCTTCACAGGCATTGTTGCTGCCCGCCTTCACGAAGAAATGCTGGCCGTGATAGTTGCGGGTGATCGGGAATCGCTTGCGGATCCAGCGGATGAGCGGGTTGTTTTCCGGGTGCTCTTCCTTTTCCTTCATGATCAGCATTTTGATTGCCGTTAGGATGAGGAAGCCGCCGAAAATGTAGAGCACCCAGTGGAAATGCTGCACCAGCGCCGCGCCCACACCGATCATCGCACCGCGCATCAACAGTGCGCCGAGGATGCCCCAGAACAAGACTCGGTGTTGGTATCTAGCAGGCACCGCGAGCGAGCCGAAGACCATCGCAATGACGAAGACGTTGTCCACGCTCAGCGATTTTTCCACGACATAGCCGGTGAGATATTTGGTGGCGGCAAGCCTGCCCGAGTTGACGAGGCCGTCCACCGCATCGACCGCCGTGCCGAGACCCCACCACTTGCCATCATAGGCGAAATAGACCAGGACGGAAAACGATAGCCCGAGCGAAATCCACACCGCCGACCAGCCGATGGACTCCTTAAATCCCACCACATGCGACTTGCGGTGAAACACACCGAGATCCAGCGCTAACATCACTAACACGAACCCGACAAAAATTACCCACGGCCAAATCATCCCTGACGATGCAAACTGAGCCGCAGAGCTGGCCACTGGAAACGCCCGTGGATTTTCCACTTGGGCGACTTCCAGCGGGAGTATGCGTCCGGTTGTTAG
>JAYTEI010000270.1:0-3138 GCA_043735445.1 Akkermansiaceae bacterium
GGGCGCGAAATTGGTCGGATGCGTCGATGTCGCGGGGCATTTTCATACGGCCATGGCCTCGTCACGGACGAAGTGGAGGCGGATGATCTTCGGCATCGGACCGGGCACTCCGTCGCCAAAATGACAACGCGCGGCGTCGCTGGCCATTTCCCGAAGTTCTTCGAGATTACCGCCCTGGGTGGCGATGGCATGACCGAACGCAGTGGCGACGAAGCCGCCGTCCACCTCATCCTCACGCACTTCAAAGATGATTTCATCCATGGGGGGAACCTCGCACATGCTAAGGAATCCGGGTAAGGCGCAATCTCACCCGGCAGCCGTCCTCTCCGATCCGTCCCAGCTCGGCTTCGATTTGCTCGATGCTGGGCAGGCAGATGTCGAGCGGCTCGGGGAGGGCGCGGACGAGTTGGGGCTGCGGCGCGGTCGGCATTCTGCCCGGCGCGTCTTTCAGACGACCCATCCACGACTACCGTTGATCGCCGCTAGATTTCGCAAACTTCACCATCATCGCCAGCCAGCCGAGAAACGCTCCGGCGTAGCTCCCGAGATGGATCGCCGCCACGCGGTGGAACGCGGTGGTGTCGATGACTCTCATGGAGTCAAGCGCTTCATGCCAGTCGGGGCGATTCTCAAACAATGTCGGACCGATGAAATAACCGGCGACTCCAAACAGGATCGTGATGCCGATGACGATCACCATGGCCTTCATCACTCGCTTTTCCGGTGAGTGAAATTTCGGCAGCGCGATCCGGGCGAGAAACCAGGCAGCAATCAGTCCCGCCCACCAGGTCGCCAGAAATCCGATCTCCGCGACAAACACGCGGCTGGGAAACCCGAAATCCGCGGCGCGGAACTGGTCGAACTTCAGCCGCGTGAAATACTCGGGCGAGATCGTGTAGGTGATCTGGTCGTGGAGGATTCCGAAGGCTCCGGCGATCAACGCGCCGGTTAGAGCGAGCAGCGCGGCCTTGCGCAGGACAGGCCAAGCGGCGCTGGGGAGAAGGAATGATTTCACGCGTGGCGCGTGGTGAAAAAGATTTCCATGCGGTGGTGGAGATCATCGTAGAAGCGCTTCTTGATGGCTTCGAAGGCAGCGCGCTTATCGCTCTCCGCCATGCCGATGGATTGCTCTTCAAGCTTCATTTTCTCGGCGAAGGACTTTTCCATTTCCACTAACGAGTCGAGAAACTCGCGGGCCGCGCGGGTGTGCTCGACGCCATCGACCAGCGCGTTTTCCAAACGCGGGTTGCGCGTGACGGCGGTGAGATTGCCGCTCGAAAGCTGCTCCATGTAGCGGGTGCGGCTCTGGCGGAAGGCGCGGTGCTCGGTGTCGAAGGTGATTTCATCGCGATCCACGAGGGAATCGTATGGACCGGCTTTGGTGAAAAATTTCACCATCAGCGGGATGGTGTCCACCAGCATGAACAGCAGTGTTAGAACGATGTAGGTGTAGAACGCGAACTGGCCACCTTGGTTGCCGGCTTGGAACAGGGCGTGCAGCGCGAGCGTCTGGGTGAGGATGTCGCGGCGGGGTTCGGCACGGAGGGCGGCGAGGCGGTTAGTTTCCTCGGTGCCGACGGCGGCGAGTTCGCCTTGCACGCGGTTGAGTTCAGCGAGGCGAGTGTCGATCTGCTGCTTGATCGTTTCACGGAGGGAATTCTGCTGGGTGACGAACTGCCCGGCCTGGTCGCTCTCGACTTTTTGCTTGAGACCCGCGACTCGCTCGGCCTCGGTCTTGTTAGCAGCGGCGATTTCTGCGAGCTTGGATTCGAAGAGCTGGATGGCGGCGGCTTCGGCTTGGCGCGACTGGGTTTGAAGCGTGGTTTTCTCGGCGGTGAGATGTTCTAGCAGACTGCCGAGGCGTTTGGATTCCTCGCGGCGCGGTTCGAGCTGATCGGCGCGAATCGAGCGGGCGCGCGGGCCTTCGCCGCGCATCCCCGAGCGCTGGCCATTGAGCTCGCGCTCGAACTCCGCCTGCCAGAATCCCAGCTCAGTCTGGAGCTTGGCATAGGGCGGGGAAAACTCGGCGGATTGTTTTTCAATAACTGATAGCCGCTCACGAAATGGCGCGGTGCCCTCGTCGATGGCGGTCTTGAGTTCGGTCTGTTGCTCGGCGGTTAGACCGGGAATGGCGGACTTGGCGTCGGCAGTTTCCTGAAGGATGAAGCGGGCTTGGAACGACTCATTCCACTTGGTGCGCTGCTCGGCGAGTGCGGTCTCCAGGACGGTGATCTGGCTGCGGACCTTTTCCTTTTCACCGCTGAATCCACTGCGGACGACTTCGATTTCCGCCGCGCGGTCCTTTTCAATGACCTGTGAAATCGTGTCGCGGAAGAGCAACAAGACTAGCGGGTGGGCGATGGTGATGCCCATCAGCACCGCGACGACGAGACGCAGGAAAAACTGCGAGAGCTTGCGGAAAAACGAGGCATACGCCCGGTAGCTGGCGAGCAGCGCGCGGTCGATGGTGAGAATAATGAAGGCCCAGACGGCGGCGACCGGATAGATGACGCGAGTGTCGTCGGTGAGGGTCGAGAGCGCATAAGCGCAAGCGATGAAGGCGAACGCGCAAGGAACTAACACGGTGGCTCCGAAAGCGACGTATTTCCGCTGCTCCCAGGCCGGGCATTGTTCGAGGGTCTCGGTGCCGGCCCCGGAGAGCCAGAAAAACGCGCGTTTGATGGAGTGCATGGGAGGTTGGGAATAGATCTCGATGCTCTACTGTCTCAAGCGGCGGTAAATTACATCGCAAGCAGCAGGCTTTGAATTCCTGCCAACGGCTTCGCCGGGATTGCCCGAATGTTGGGCTTGAGACGGGGTGAAGCAGCCTCAAGGCAGGAGGCTTCACTCCACGCTCTCAAACACCCCACCGCCTAACAAGCGGCCACCGTCATACAGCGCGCAGATCTGGCCCGCTGCGATTGCGCGTTGCGGGCGCTGGAATTTCAAGCGGATCTTGCCATGGCCGAGTGGCTCTAACACCGCAGGTTCGGCCTTCGCCCGGTAGCGGGGTTGCGCCTCGATCAGCCGCTGGCTCACAAACGTTTCGTTGAGCGCGGAGAGCGTGCCAACCGTGCATACTTGGCTGTAAAGCCCCTCCGAATCTGGCGTATCCCAGCCGACGATCAGGCGGTTCTG
>JAYTEI010000271.1:0-6848 GCA_043735445.1 Akkermansiaceae bacterium
TGCACTTGGCTTGCAGAATTCACTCCGCCGGAAAATTGGCCGCCTGCTAGAACCTTCGATTGGTTGCAATCAAAACTCACTCCAGCATTCTCACTGGAGCTACTAACTGACGAGCCATTCCTGATTCGCGAGACCGCACGCAAGTTCCAATGGACCACTTCACAAGTCACCGTCTGGCGGCGCAATTGAGGAGATGATGCTCTATAAAAAAGGAGTGACGCAATCGTGCGCCACTCCTCTCACAGGTCGATGAGTTATATAATCAATCTTCGACCTCTAACTTGATGGATGGGATTTGGATGGAATCCACAATCTTATAGGTCTTGTCCACGGCCACCACATTGCTACCGGCCACATAATAGCGCACGCCGCCACTGGCTGAAGGCAGGACACTAACCAGTTCTGGAGGTGCTTCGACTAGATATGGACGTTCCTTCTCTGTCACGACGATGCCCGGTTCTATCCGAGTGGTCCGCCATCCCGCGGGGATTTCCTTCATCTTCATCTTCGTTACCCATTGCGGAGGAAGACCGTGCGGATTGGTTTTATAGGTATTAAAATACTTAACCACTTTTGTCCGCGCCTCGGGATTGAAAGTTGTGGTGGTGGTTTCAGTTTGAGTCACGCTGCCATCCCTGTTTTTGGTGACTTCGGTCTTCTTTTCGGTCTCGGTGGTTTGGGCATGGACCCGCTAGATGCAAATCACACCATCATTTTCCTGCGGATAGGCACTTTGCAATTCCCCAATTCCCTCATTCATTGCGAGAGTGAGTTTCAGAATTCAAAGTGGGGCGCTTCCGTTTCAATAAGTATAACTCGACTGGCGGGCATTTTCGTCGGCCCATTGGTAGATCATGCGGCGGGAGGCGGCGTCGTTTGCTTGAAGAGTTTCTAGCATTTCGCGATGCCGCTGCAGCTCCGCGCGGAAGGTTCGTTTGAGCGTCACCGGGCTGGCGAGGGTGCCGTAGTAGGGGTGCCTGAAACGCTGGAGCGGCCCGTATTGCGGCTGGTCTAGCAGGTGGTGCGTTTGGCGCTTGAGGTCTTCGATCTGCTCCTTGAGAACCATGCAGTAAACCTTGAGCTTGGCGTCGCCGGCGGTGGCGAGGTTGGTGGCTTCCTCGCCGAGCCATTCCATTTCTAACTGGAGCATTTCCCGCAAATCTTCGGCGGCGTAGGCGGAGTTAAGACGCTGCATCCAGATTTTTTTGTGCTCCTTGAGCAGTGGGTCGGGTTCGAGATCTGGGTGGAAGGCTTTGGCGAGTTGTTTAAAAAGGGACTTGAGATCGCGGTTTTTGGCGTCCTCTTGTTCGAGTCGTTTGCGCTCGCGAGTGGCCTCGGCTTTTGAAGGCTTGCGGTGAGGCATGGCAGCGGCATCGACCTTGTTTTGGCAAGCGGCAGTGGCCGCTGCCAAGCGTTCGCCCGCTAGCCGCTCGAATTCCTCCGGATTGCCGTGCGGATCGAGGTCACTGAGGTCCAGCTCGACACCCGCTTCACGCGCGGCTTGTTCTAACATTTCTAAGATAAAATCGAATTCCTCCTCTTTGCTCTCCTTCAGCCGCTGGTCGGCAGCATTGGGACCGAGCTTCAGGAGGATGGCCTCGAGTTCGGCGATTTCCTCGTCGCTGAGACCGACGGGATCAGCCAGCAGTTCGCCCGCTTTGCCACTGAGTAGATCTCCGAACCAGCGGCGGCGCGTGGCGGTTAGCTTGTGGAGGTCCATGGCTTTCACGCCGCTGAAAACGAGATCCCGGTTGACGCGGTTGAGCTGCTCGATGAGCGGCATGAGTTCGCGAATGGCGGTGGCGAGCACCGCGTCGAGCCGGGTTTGCTCGCTTGCGTGGCGGGCCTTGGCGGTTTCGAGATTTTTCATAAGGCGGTTAAATTCCACCTGCGTGCGGCTGAGCGGCGCGTCAGTTCCTGCTCGAATGACCAAGCCTTCTTTGTCGCGGGCCAGTTTGGGGTGAGCTTTGCGATTCATCTGGCGGGATTTTTCCCAGCACCGCGGGTGAAGTCAACCGGATGAGCGGACTCAACTTCTAACCGCCTCGAAGCAGCCGCTTTCAAAGAATTCCCTGCCGCCGCTTCACTCGCCCACGATCCCGGTAACGAGCGCCACTCTAAAAAAATTGCCACAGGCGACGCATCAATCTGCTAAAAATACCGGGAACTCGCGCACGTCGATGTTGCACGCTGCGGACGATCCATTCAAAAACCTTTCGTGCACGATAGTTGCCATAACTTCCACCACCGCCTCCCCAAACCATCAAATCCATGTCACTGACTCTCAAACCGAAATCTGAATGCGCCTTCGATCAAATCTCCATGGGCGAGGTCATGCTCCGCCTTGACCCCGGCGAGGGCCGCATCCGCACTGCCCGCAATTTCGCCGTCTGGGAAGGCGGCGGCGAGTACAACACCTCCCGCGGTTTGCGGAAATGCTTCGGCTACAAGACCGCCGTCGTCACGGCATTCGTCGATAACGAGGTCGGCCACCTCGTGGAAGATTTCATCATGCAAGGCGGCGTGGCCACGGATTTCATCCAATGGCGCGAAGACGATGGGATTGGTCGCAATGTTAGAAATGGGCTGAATTTCACCGAGCGCGGCTTCGGCGTGCGTGGTGCGGTGGGCAACCCCGACCGTGGCAATACCGCCGCCTCCCAGCTCAAGCCGGGCGATGTCGATTGGGACCACATCTTCGGCAAGCTTGGCGTGCGCTGGTTCCACACCGGTGGCATCTTCGCCGCGCTCTCGGAATCCACCGCCGCCCTAACGGTGGAAGCGGTTAAAGCGGCTAACAAATTTGGCACCGTCGTTTCCTACGATCTTAACTACCGCCCGTCGCTCTGGAAAACCATCGGCGGCCTTGCAAAAGCGCAGGAAGTGAACCGCGAAATCGCGAAATACGTGGATGTGATGATTGGCAACGAAGAAGACTTCACCGCCTCGCTCGGCTTCGAGGTGGAAGGCGTGGACCACAATATTTCCGCCATCGAGCTGGACGCCTTCAAGGCGATGATCGAAAGCGCGGTGAAAGAATTCCCAAATTTCAAGGTCGCCGCCACCACCCTGCGCGGCGTGATTTCCGCGACGGTCAACGACTGGTCCGCGATCCTCTGGCATGACGGGAAATTCCACGAAAGCCGCAAATATCCTGGCCTCGAAATCCTCGACCGTGTCGGCGGCGGCGACTCATTCGCCTCGGGCTTGCAGTTCGGTTTCCTTGAGTTCAACGACGCGCAGAAAGCCGTGGAATATGGGGCCGCCCACGGCGCGCTCGCCTCGACCACGCCCGGCGACACCTCGATGGCCACCCGCAAAGAAGTCGAAAAACAAATCGGCGGCGGCGGTGCGCGGGTGGTCCGGTAAGTGGCGATCACTGGTCGCTGCGAACTCTTGAACTCCAGCGATCCGGCCTGAATCTCTCCCCATGTCCGCTTCCGCGCTCCAGCCATTTTTCGATGAAAAAGGCTGGCAGCCGTTTGATTTTCAGAAGGAAACATGGGAAGCCTACTACGCCGGGAAATCTGGCTTACTCCACGCCCCCACCGGCCTTGGCAAAACCTTGGCGGTCTATCTCGGGCCGCTGGCCGAGAGCAGCGGCACGCATTGCCAAGTCCTCTGGCTAACACCTCTCCGCGCCTTGGCCGCCGATACGTTGCGGGCGCTACGCGAGCCGTTAGCCGTCCTGGCTCCTAATTGCGAAGCGGAGGCCCGCACCGGCGACACACCTGCCGCCCTCCGTGCGCGGCTCCGCAAAAAGCTCCCGCACACCCTCGTCACCACGCCGGAGTCACTCTCGCTGATGCTCACCCACGCAGATTTCGCGGAGAAACTAACCGGCCTGCGTTGCGTCATCGTCGATGAATGGCACGAGCTGCTAGGGACCAAACGCGGCGTCCAAACCGAGCTCTGCCTCGCCCGCCTGCGCACGTGGTTTCCCCAGCTCCGCATCTGGGGACTTTCCGCCACGCTGGGAAATCTCACCGAAGCACGCCACGCATTGTTAGGAAATTCGTTCGCTGACTCCGTGGATATCACTGCGGACATGGCCAAGCCGTTAGTGATCGAGACGCTCATCCCGAAGGAGATCGACCGCTTCCCTTGGTCCGGCCACATCGGCACGCGCTTGGCCAGTCAAGTCGCCGATGAGATCGAGAAGGCGAACGTCACCCTAGTTTTCACCAACACCCGCTCGCAGACGGAAATCTGGTTCCAAGAACTGCTAGCGATCCGCCCACGGTGGAAGGAAAAGCTGGCCATGCACCATGGCTCGCTCGATCGCAGCGAGCGCGATCACGCCGAGAACGGCCTGCGCGATGGCTCGTTGAAATGCGTCATCGCCACCTCGTCGCTAGACCTCGGCGTGGACTTCTCGCCGGTCGATCAAGTCATCCAGATCGGCTCGCCGAAGGGAGTTGCTAGATTGCTCCAGCGCGCCGGGCGCTCTGGCCACCAGCCGGGAAGCGTCTCGCGGATCGTCGGCGTGCCCACCCATGCGCTGGAACTCGTCGAGTTCGCAGCCGCGCGCGATGCCGCGCTTGCGAGAAATGTCGAGAGCCGGGAGCCGTTAAAAAAGCCGCTAGATCTGCTCGTCCAGCACCTCGTCACCTGCGCCATCGGCACCCCGTTCGAGCCGGACGCGATGCGCCGGGAAATCCAGTCCAGCCATGCTTTTGCGGAACTAACCGACACCGAATGGCAGTGGTCGCTCGGCTTCATTTCGAATGGCGGCGCGGTGCTCGCAAGCTATCCGAACTATCACAAAGCCCGCCTCGAAGACGGTCGCTACACTGTGGATGACAAGCGGCTGATCATGCAGCACCGACTCAGCATCGGCACGATTTCCAGCGATCCCGCAGTTTCTATCAAGTTTGCCAACGGCCATACCTTAGGCACCGTCGAGGAATCATTCATTGCCCGGTTGCGGCCCGGCTCCTCGCTTATTTTCGCCGGGCGGCAACTCACGTTGGCTAGATTTCACCAGCGCACCGCCACCGTCAAAGCCGCCGCCCGCGCCGGCAAAGGCCAAGTCGCCATCTGGGGCGGCAGCAAGATGCCGCTCTCCACGGAACTCTCGCACGCCATCGCCCGCCGCCTCCACGGCCATGGTGGGCCGTCATTAGAAATGGAGGCCGTCGAGCCGATCCTCGCGATCCAGCGGAAGTGGTCGCGGCTGCCCGCAGACGATTCCTTGCTCGTCGAGCACGTCCGCTCCCGCGAGGGCGAACATCTGTTTTTCTATCCGTTTGCCGGTCGCTTGGTCCACGAAGGTCTCGCGGCCTTGGCGGCGTTCCGGATCTCACGCGAGTCCGGCGAGTCGATCCATACCACTCAGAACGACTACGGATTCTCGCTCACCGCCAAGCGGGCGCTGGTGCTCGATGAGGAAACACTGCGGTCCCATCTATCCGCCGAGAACTTGCTAGATGACCTCGTCTCCTGCATGAACACCGCCGAACTCGCACGGCGGCAATTCCGCGAAATCGCCCGCATTTCCGGCCTGATCCTGCAAACTCCGCCGGGCCGCAAAGACCGCTCCCAGCGCGAAGTGCAAGCCAGCGCCTCCCTGCTGTTTGAGGTGCTCGACCGCTACGATCCCGACAACCTCCTGCTCGTCCAATCCCGCCGCGAGATCCTCGAAAAACAACTCGAACTCACCCGCCTAACAACCGTCATCCAACGCCTCCAAGCCGCCCCCATGCATCTCGTGGAAACCGCCAACCTCACACCCATGGCCTTCCCCTTATGGGCCGACCGCCTCTCCGCCACCCATTCCCCGGGCGATGCCGCCACCCGCCTCGAAGCCATGCTCCGCACTCTCAACGTGGCTGCGGATTCCATCCGCCAAGCCCCTGCGAAGAAGTTGATGGCTGAGAGTTGATAGTTGATAGTTGATAGAAAGATGAATCCCTTCCCCGAAATCCCGTCCATTACCCTTCTCCCAGATGGCGCTGTCTTCCTATCAGACAGCGCCACCCTCGTCGTCGCCGATGTCCACCTCGGGAAATCCGCCGCATTCCGAGCGCAAGGCTTGCCAGTCCCAGAAGGCGACACCGTGCGCGACTTGCAGCGGCTGCTAGAACTGGCGCGAAGATCCCACGCCGCTCACCTCGTCGTCGCCGGAGATTTATTCCACGCGCCCTCCGGCATCACGCCGCTGCTAGAATCCGCGCTTGCCGCTTTCATCAACGAGCTTGGGTTGCCCATCACGCTCGTCGTCGGAAATCATGACACGAAATTGAAACAAATCCCTTCGCAGATTCACGCCGTCGCCAGTCTCGACCTAGGAGAATCCATCCGCGTCATCCACGACCCCGCGCACGCCAGCGGCACGCGAATGCACATTTCCGGCCACTGGCATCCGGTTGTTAGAATCGCCGACGGCAGACGCACCTCTCTGCGCTTGCCGTGTTTTCTTTATCGGAATAGCACCCTCGTTCTCCCCGCATTCGGCAGCTTCACCGGCGGCGCCATTCTATCACCCGCGCCCGACGACCGGGTCTTCGTGGCGCTACGCGAGCAAGTCGCCGAACTGCCGGCGGGTTTGATTTCATGAACCGCTGCCCTGGCTGACTTGCTTCCGTGACGATGCCCGTTAGCCAAGCGCCAGCATCCAAACGGTTCAACCAAATGGGCTGAGAGGCCGCATGGGCACCAGTTTCGAGGGCGCACATTCTTGTCCGTCAGGACAAGGAGAAGTGAGAGCTGCTTCGTGCATTCTCTTTCAACATGCATCGAACATGTCTGAGAGGCTGTCTGAAAATTGCCAGGATTTGCTTGGAAAGGCTCCGGGCAGGATGCCCGGGCCACTGTGGCGCGGGCATTCTGCCCGCTGCCTCTAGCGA
>JAYTEI010000272.1:0-3102 GCA_043735445.1 Akkermansiaceae bacterium
TTTGGTGCCGGCTTGGCTCGGGAGTTCGACGGCTTTAGTACTTCGGCAGCGTTGGTTTACACTCCGGTCGATGACTATGCGGTGGCTTTGTCCCTCGCCTACACCCAGCGCCCACCGACTTATGTCGAACTGTTTGCTAACGGCCCGCACTTGGCCACTGGCTCACACGAAGCTACCTTCCACCTGCTAGAGGCCGTGGAGGCGGCACCTGTCACTGACTCGAAATCACCCGTTCCGGCAACTCCGGCTGCCAGCGACCCGCAGCTCGATCTGATCCTCCGCGCCGACTACGTCAATGCCGAGGACCGCAGCACTGGCGAGCCGATTCCGCGCATTCCGCCATTACGAGCGAGTGCCGCGCTCGATTATTCCATCGGTCAATTCGATGCCCGTCTCGAAGGCCAGTATGCCTTCTCACAACATCGCCACGCCGACTACGAGCTACCCACAGAAGCTTACTTCCTCGTCAATGCCAGCATCAGCTACGAGTTGAAATTGGGCGGCTGTGACACCACGATCTATCTGAAAGGCACCAACCTCACCAACGAGGAAGCCCGCCAGAGCACCTCATTCCTCAAAGACATCGCGGCGGGCCGGTTATGTGGCCGCTGCTCATCACTTCTCTAGTCGCCCTCACCTTCGCACAACTCGCAACCGCTCTGGTGAGTCTAGCAGCCCGTGGAAACGACGCCCACATCTCACTCTCCGCCGATGTGAAATCCGAGTTTGGGACAGCCATGGCAGTGTTAGATAAACTCCGCGAGGCCGGTCTAACGAAGGTCAGCATCGAGACCAAGGCCAAGCCGAAATGAAACCACCGCTAGCCATCGCCGGATTTCTCGCCGCCGCGCTCCATGCCTGCGTTCTATTCGGCCCGTCCAGCAGCCAGCCTGCCAGACCACTCCCAGTCGCAGCAGAGAGCTTGGAAGTGGCACTGACCGCCCCGCCGGAAGAACTCGTCGCATTTCCTGAAACCCCTCCTGAGTACACATCGGCCCAACCTACGATTTCTCCATTTCTAGCAACGCCGCAGCGAGTGAGCGGACTTGGATTCTGTCCGTTAGCTCGTAACACGTCTCACCCGGATGGATGACGGTTAGCTGTTCCAATTGCAGGCTTTCCACCGCACTGTGCATGGACTTGGTGGTCCGAGGAGCGTCGCTGTATTTAAACTCGAACCCGATCTTCCGCCCGTTGCGGAGAAGTAGCAGATCGAGTGCCGCGCCGGAGTGGGTTGCCCAGAACCAGGCTTGCCGGTCATCGCTGCGGCGGAGGATTTGCTCGATGCAGAAGCCTTCCCATGAAGCTCCGCATTTCGGGTGCCCAGTGACAGCGGCAGGCGTGGTCAGCCCTAACAAGGCGTGGAGCAGACCGCTATCCCGGACATAGACCTTGGGATGGCGGACCAGTCGCTTCCCCTCAGACCTGGACATCAATTGTCCAAATTTCAATCATAGAGTCGCAATAGTTCGACTCGCCAACCCTTCATTCGGAGAAATACTGATGACATGCCCCACCATCACGAAAGCGAAGCGAAACCTTCATGCTGCGGCTGCGAACACGGCCATGATGACGGCGTCTTGCCCCAGAGCACGCTGGTCACCGCTGCTGGCATTCTAACCGGGCTTGGGCTGCTGCTCGGCTGGCTGCACATCGGCCCGGCGTGGTTAGAGATCGCCGCCTTCGCCCTCGCCACCCTCGCCGGTGGCTTGCTGGTTTTTCCCGCCGCGTGGCAGGCCCTACTCAAGCGGCGGCTGGACATGAATGTCCTGATGACGGTGGCCGTGGCTGGCGCATGGCTCATCGGCGAGTCCGCCGAGGCGGCGGCGGTGGTGTTTCTGTTCGCGCTTTCCGAACTGCTAGAAGCGTGGGCCGCGACCCGCGCCCGGCGGGCGGTCACCGCGTTGTTAGAACTTTCGCCGGAGACCGCGATCCTTCGCAGCGCGGATGGCAGCGAGCGGGAAGTCCCGGTGGCGGAGGTCGCCATCGGCACTGAAATCCTCGTGAAAAGCGGTAGCCGCATCGCCCTTGATGGCGAGGTGATTTCAGGAAATTCCTCGGTGGATCAAGCGCCCATCACCGGCGAGTCCGTGCCAGTGAACAAAGCGGCGGGCAACCCAGTCTTCGCCGGCACAGTGAATGGCGAAGGCTCACTGACCGTCCGCGTCACCAAGCTAGCGGGCGATTCCACGTTGGCGAAGATCATCAAACTCGTCGGCGAGGCGGAGCAACAAAAGCCGCCCACCCAGCGCTGGGTGGACCGCTTCGCCGCCATTTACACGCCCGCAGTTTTCGTCGCCGCC
The DNA here is from genome assembly GCA_043735445.1 of Akkermansiaceae bacterium. GTDB lineage: Bacteria > Verrucomicrobiota > Verrucomicrobiia > Verrucomicrobiales > Akkermansiaceae > Luteolibacter. The sequence goes on from JAYTEI010000272.1 coordinate 2,304, forward strand.
ATCGGCGTAGCCATCGTCCCGCCGCTGGTGTTAGGCCAGGAATGGACCCCGTGGGTTTACCGGGCGCTGGTCTTGTTAGTCATCGCGTGCCCATGTGCGTTGGTCATCGCCACGCCGGTTAGCATCGTCTCCGGCCTCACCGCGCTCGCCCGTCGGGGCGTGTTGGTGAAGGGCGGCATCTATCTGGAAGCCGTCGGAAAACTCCGCGCCCTCGCCGTGGATAAGACTGGCACCATCACCCAAGGCAAGCCGCAGGTGGTCGCCATCACCGCCACCGCCGCCCTAACTGAGGCCGAGATTCTCCGCGCCGCCGCTGCGATTAACAGTCACTCCACGCATCCGTTAGCCACTGCCATCGTCGATGCCGCGCGGGCGCGAAATATCACATTCACACCCGCTGCGGCCTATCAGTCGGTCACCGGCCAAGGTGCTCGCGCAACCCTCGACGGCCACCCGCATTTCATCGGGAATCACCAGATGGCCCACGAAGCTGGCGTCTGCACTCCCAAGGTCGAAGCCATTCTAACCAACATCGAATCCCAAGGTCAGTCGCTCGCAGTGCTCGGCCATTTCCCGCACGATGACTGCAAGGGCGAAATTCTCGGCATCATCGCCATCGCCGATACCTTGCGCCCGGAAGTCACTGAAGCACTGCGAAAAATCCATGCCGCCGGGATTGAGAAAGTCATCATGCTCAGCGGCGATAACCAGCGCACCGCCTCCGCCATCGCCAAGCTGGCCGGCATCGACGAAGCCATCGGCGATCTCATGCCAGAGCAGAAAGTCGCTCACGTTAGAA
>JAYTEI010000273.1:0-6843 GCA_043735445.1 Akkermansiaceae bacterium
TTGCTGCGGCTGTCCACGTATGGATTGTCGATCTGCGCGGGATCGCCGACGAGCACCAGCTTGGAGTCGCGCGACATCCGGGTAACGATGGTTTTCGCCTCCTGCGGTGTGAGTTGTTGGGCTTCGTCGAGGATGAAGAAACGGTTGGGAATCGAGCGGCCGCGGATATAACAGAGCGCTTCGATTTCGAGGACGCCTTGCTCCATCAGGAGTTCGTAGGGTTTCTTGATGGTGGCTGGTGCGGAACCCGCTTTTTGCTGCTGTTTGCGGCGCGGCCCCAGGGGAGTGTTAGGGCGCATCAGTAGGTCGAGCGCGTCATGGATCGGTTGCAGCCAAGGGCGCATTTTTTCATCGAGCGAACCGGGCAGGAAGCCGAGCTGATCGCCCATCGCGACGACTGGGCGGCTGACCGTGATGCCGTTGTATTTGCGGTTGAAGACTTCGTGCAAACCGGCGGCAACGGCGACCAGGGTCTTGCCAGTGCCGGCGTGGCCGTAACAAGTGACCAGCGAGATGTCCGGGTTGAGCAGCGCGTCTATCAGGCAGCGCTGGCCGAGGTTGAGCGGCTTGAGCGATTGGCCGTCTGGAATCTTCAGCACCTCGGGGAAATTGAGGCGCACAAAACGCCCGTCCGCCGCGAGGCGGGCGGGGATCGTCTGCTTTTCACCCGCTCCTAACAAGACGTATTCATTCACAGCCACGCCTTGGATGCGATCTTCGGAAATCGTGATTTCACCTGCGCTGGCGAAGCGGTGGAGCTCGCTCGGATCGACCTCGACCCGCCGCACGTCGTAGTTAGAGACCTCGCGGGCATCGACCTTGTCGTTGAGGTAGTCCTGGCAGTCGATCCCGACGGCGCGGGCCTTGAGCTGCATGTTGATGTCCTTGGTGACGAGGACGACGGGGGCCTTGTTGAACTGCATGAGCAGCAGGCAGGCGGCGAGGATGCGGTGATCGACGCGCTCGCGGTCGGGGAAAACGCGGTGGAAACGGTTGAGGATGTCCGAGTTGTCCGGGCAGCTTGCGGGATCGTAAATGACCAAGCGCACGGTGCCGCCGCCTTCAGTGGCGACTCCTTGGGTGACTTTTTCCGAGTTGGAAAACATCTCGGTCAGGCGCCGATGGACGCGGCGGGCGTTCGCTCCGCGCTCGGTTTGCTCGGACTTGAAGCGGTCGAGTTCCGATAGCACATCGACGAGGATGCAGAGGTGATTTTCTTGAAATCGTTCGAGGGCCGCGGGGTCGTGGAGGAGAACATTGGTGTCCAGCACGTAGTTTTTGGCGGTTTGCGTGGGGGCCGTTAGCCCGAAATCGGTGGGCTTGGGTGAGTCGCTGCCCGTTCGCTTCTTTCGGGCACCGCCTCCATTTTCCTGGGTTTCTTCAAACAATGCGGAGTGGCCTTCCTCGGTGCGATGAATCATCGGTTTGGTTGGGAATACAGGGTATTTTGACGGGTGACGGGGTGCGAGCCGCCAGCCCGCCGCCAGCGTAAGCATTGCCAAGTCGTGGCATCAAATCTTTCATCCATTTAATCAAGATAGTTTGAATATCTTCATGGAGGGCTGGATGACAACCCCCAAATTGGGATTTTCCCGAGCGACGGGTTGCGCTGGTATCAAGCGGGCGGTGCGCCGCGCCCGGGGATTTCGTGCTGATAGATGGCAGCCAGTTCGGTCCGCCGCAATTTGCCCAGCTCGCCGCGGGGAATGATCCCGATCACCGCCGCGGGTTTCAATCTTCGGAACCCCGGCGCCTGCGCCTGGTAGAGGGACAGCACGCTCCCGATGATGGACGGACTAACCGAGGCTTCGAAAACGGGAACCAACAGGTGTCCCGCCCGCTCGTCCGGGATCGCGATAACCGCGAACGTGCCGGGCGCGAGTTGTCCTTGGGAAATGACTAGCAGCTCGCGCTCGATCGCCTCGGGATCGACGAGCTCGCCGAGGATCTTGACGAGCGCATCGGCCCGGCCAAGCGGGGTGAGCCACTGGTTTTCGAGGATCACGCGGTCGGAGGTGACGTGCCAGCCGGACTCGCGCGGAAAGTAATTTCCCCCTGATAGATAGCCTGAGAAAAGCGCGGGACCTGAGATGGCGAGGAGATTTTCAGAAGTGACTTTGGCGTCCCAGACCGGCAGCAAGGGAATCGGCGCGGACTGATAGGGCGCGTGCAATTGATCGGGTCCCTGGGTGGCGATCTGCGAGCCGGCTTCGGTCATTCCATAGCTGGCCAGCACCGGCCAGCCGAGATTGCGCGCCGCTTGGCCGGTTAGATCGTCCAGATGTCCGCCACCGACGACCATCGCGCGGACTGTAGCGGGTGCGGTTAGGTTGGCCTTGACCAAGTCATGCACTTGCGTCGGGACCAGCGAAGTGTGGGTGACTTTGTATAGTTCCGACCAATCTCGAAATCCGCGCGCGTCCCAACGCTGGCGGAAGCACTTGAAGCCACAGCCGGCCTTGTAAGCCCGGGCCGCCACCCCGAATCCGCCGACGTGGTCCAGCGGCAAAGCTAAGCCCCAGCAGGATTCGCGGGTCACACCCAGATGCTGGTTCACCGCCGCCGCCGAGACTAACAGCGCCTGTTTGGAAAGCGCGACCCACTTGGGATCTCCGGTGCTGCCGGACGTATTAAAAAGCACATGCCCGGCGAGCTCCGGGATGTCCGGAACCGGCGATCCGTGATCGTTCCAGAACGCGTCCGTTGTTAGTATAGACGCGTCCATTGCAGGGCATCGAGCAGGTCATTGAAGCCAAGCCCGGTGCCCTCGGGGATCTTGAAGTCCGGCGACCACGGGCCGAGGGCTTCCGTGAATGCATCGGGCTCGAACAGATGGTGGGTTTGCAGGCCACACATGCCGGTGAGGCCGGGGAATTGCAGTTCCAGCCTGGCCGCTTCCCACGCTGCGAAGGCCTGGCCGAGCGGGTGGTCCATGTAGCTGGTCAGGACGACGCGCTGGTTGTGGCTGATCGCAGCCTCACCTAGCAGGAAGGGTTCATCCACGGCGGGCTTGATCACCATCACCTGCGCGGCGGCGGTCAAGGGAGCAGCCTCGAGATCCACGGCGAGTTTCACGCGGGTCTTGCGGCGGAGTTCGGTCCAAGCGGTGTCGGAATAGGGACAAGGATCTTCCACAAAATCGATGGCGGCTCGGGTTTTGTCGGTGAGGACTAACAAGAACTCCGCGGCTTGCTCCGGCGTAAGCGATTCGTTGAAATCCAGCCGCCACTTCAGCGCGGGATACTCTACCGCCATCGCTTCGAGAAATTTTGCCTCGGCCTCCGGATCGCGCCCCGCCTTGAGCTTTACGATGGTGAATCCGGCTTCCACGGCGAGAGCGATTTCCGCAGCGTCGGCCATGGCGAGCGTGGCGTGACTCTTCGGCACTTCCATTTCCTCGAACAACGAGTTCTCAAATTCGCGGGCCACTTTGTCGTATTCCGCGCAGCGGATCGCGCGACGGACGATCGGCCAGCGGCGCGCACCTGCTAGATCGGCGAGGCATTTTTCCAAAGTGGGATCACCCAGCTCTGGCCACGGATGGATGCAGCCGTAGCCGCCGTCGATCTGGATGAGTGCGCCGTCGAAGGTGCGGCGGTTAGAGATGGAATTGAGGAAACCGCGCGACTTGAGGCGGTAGCGCGAGATCAGTGGTTTTTGTTCGATTAGATGCATTTTCAATGGGTCATGACGGCGGCGAAATGAAAGGCAGCGGCGAATAAAATCAACTGCACGCCGCCTAACGCCAGCAAGCGGTTGAAGGCTGGCCCAGGCGGAAATGTGAGCACGCCCCAGATGATCCGCAGACCTATCAGGAACACCGGCGCACCGGCCATCGCAAGCGGCGGTTGGCCGAATGGGATCCATAAGAGCCCGACGAACACCGCCACTTTGACTTCCACCCAAATCACTGCCACAGCCACTTTCGGCCCCAACCTAACGGCGAGCGTGCGCTTGCCGGTGGTGGCGTCTTCCTCGCGGTCGCGCAGGTTGTTGATTGAAATAAGAATCGACGACAGCAGGCCGACTTGCAGCCCTAGCAGAAGTGCTTCGCGCGGCCATGCGCCGGTCTGGACGAACACCGTGCCCGTCACCGCGACCAGCCCGAAGAAGGCGATCACGAAAATTTCCCCCAGCCCGCGATAGGCCAGCGGGAATGGCCCGCCGGTGTAGCCGTAAGCGAGAAATAACGAGGGAATGCCGATGGCGATGATCGGCCAGCCGCGAGCCTGATAGAGCACCACGCCGCACGCCACCGCGAGGCCAAGAAACACGGCGGCGAGCTGCATCACGGATTTGGATTGCATCATGCCCGAGGCCGTCACCCGCGTAGGGCCGAGCCTGCGCTCGGTGTCAGCGCCCTTGTTGGCATCGATCACATCGTTAAAAAAATTCGTGGCGATCTGGATCGCGATTGACCCTCCGAGCGTGCAGAGCGCGAGTAGGAGATTGAAGTTTCCGCTGAGTTTCCATGCCAGCACGCACCCCGCCCACACCGGCACGATGGCGGCGGGCAGGGTCTTCGGACGGGCTGCTAAAAAACAGGCTTTGAGAGGGGAAGCGGTCACGGGAAGGTCAGACAAGGGCGATGGAGTTGGCATCGAGGAAATCGTCCGCGGTGTCCAGTTCCGCAAGCAAGGAAACAGGAGTTTCCCGGAGTCGCGACGCGAGACTTGGGCGCTCGAACAACGCGATGCATGGATTTCCGGTGAAGCGGCTGAAGTAGCGCAGCCCATCCACCGCGGCCGGGTGATTTTGGATCGCGAGGCCCCAGGCTTGCGGCACGTCAAGCTCGGTGTGCTTCATGGCGCTCAGGTCCAAGCCTAGCTCCCGCCGGACCGATAAAATTGTGAGGTCGCAGAGGTTCGGGGGAGACGCGAACGTGATCCGGCTAACCCTCCGTGATTGCCAAAGTGCGCGGGTGATTTCCGAACCCTTGTTGAGAATCGCGTCGCCGAAACATTCCCAAAGGCAAGTTTCCAAATCCTCCCCCATGTAGAGCAAGCCAGCCGGCGCAGCCGGATGCGAGAAGCGATGATCTGGGTTTAGCCAAAATGAAATCGCTGGAAACTGAACGCTGTGAACGCGGATAGCCTCCAGCGGCTCAGATTCGGAAACCGGCAGCGGCGTCAGATCGAAATCGGCTGCCGGCAGGCGGATGGGACGCGAATGGGGCATCAATCAAGGGTAGAACGTGCGTAACCACAGACCCGTTTGGTATCTCCCTCCCGCAAGATATCGAGCGGACGCTTGCCTGCCAGACTGTGGCGAGTGTTCAGGAAAAATACGATGCGAGTCCAGTCATCCACCCAATCAGCTTCCGCGAAAATGGCCAGCACCGCGGGCAATCCCGGCAGGACATTGTCTCCTTGGAACTGCCACGCTGGGAAACGCACCGCGTTTTGGCTCGCTTCCCGCCAGCCGATGAGCTGGCCTTTCTGATAGCGCTTGAGCACGGCGGCTTTGGAAATCCCAAGCAACATCCGTGCTTCTTCTGCTGAGTAACTGCCGCCTTCCGCCTGTTTAAGTTCCTCGCGGGCAAGCAGCCCGCGCATGATCGCACTGGCATATTTTACGCGAGGCTTGGCGACGAGCGCGAGTTGGTCCTGCACGGTGGCGGAGATCAGCCGCACCGCAACGAGCGGGTCATGGCGGTTGATAATGTCCGCCACAGAAGCCGCGAGATCCATGGTGCCTACGCGGTAGGTGGCTTCGTAGTCCCGGACTACGGACGATGCCCCAGAAATTTCCTCAGCGGTGGGGTAGTTGGTGCCCATGCACAAACTCTCACTCACCCTCACAAGGGTGTCAACTTCGTAAACCAACATTTTTCAACCCTCAGCAAGACGTAAGAAAATCGGGCCACGGATTTTAGCGATTGTGGCTCCAATAGAGGCTTATCTCGAACCCCACCAACCTGAGTTCACACATCAATCCCCACAGCGTCGGCATGATCCAGGATTCGCCGGACTCAGAGCACGCGGAGTTTGTTGGCCCTACTGGCACCTTGCGGGAGTGATCGCTCGGTTCGGAGTTCTCGAGTGGTTGTTCCTGCGGATTGGCTTGGGCACGACTGCGTTGGTGGTGCTGGGATCTAGCAAATACTTGGAGTTGTTTCTGATTTTCACCAGCATGGCGGGTGCGGGGGAGCTCAGGGAAGAATCGGATCCCGCGAATAACCCGCGCTTGCCCGCGCTGCGGGGCTTCACCCATGTTCAGGCATGGCCGCATCCGCAGACGATTCCCTACTTGCATCCCTGTCGGCGATCACCGGCACGGGCGGGTTTCACTCGGCCGGAACGGCTCCGTTTTTCTTTCCGCTGCTGCATGTCGCGGACCTGGGAGAACTCGCGTTTCCGCTATCGGCGGCGCAGGCGAAGGCACTGATCGCGCTCTCGGAGGCCGCGCCCTATGGCTTGGGAGACAAGACGGTGCGCGACGAGAACGTCCGCAAATGCTGGCAGCTCGACGCCTCGCGATTTTCCATCAAATCGCCGCAGTGGGAAAAATTCCTCAAGCAAACGGCCACCCGTGTCCGTGAGGATCTCGGCATCGGAGGAAAAATCTCGGCTCACCCCTACAAGCTCCTGCTTTACGGAAAAGGCGGCCATTTCAAGGCCCATCGCGACACCGAGAAACTCGATGCCATGTTCGGCACGCTCATCATCGCGCTGCCGTCGGCACACGCGGGCGGGCGGCTTTTCATCCGCCACGGAGGTCGCGAGATTGAAGTCGATTTCAGCCGCGAAGAGCACCGTCACGAGTTCCAGCACGCGGCCTTCTTCGCCGACTGCGAGCATGAGGTCGAGCCGGTGCGCTCTGGCTACCGCTGCTGTCTGGTTT
>JAYTEI010000274.1:0-3094 GCA_043735445.1 Akkermansiaceae bacterium
AACCTCGCGGAGATGGCGCTGGGTAGCTCGCCCACCGCCTTCAACACCACCAATCTCTTCGCTCCGTTAGTGGGCGGCACGGGCCTCGTCGTTAGCGGCCCGGCAGTCTATCTGAAATCCACCTTCGCCCGCAGCGCTTCAAATCCGGGGGTCTGGCTCACCGCGCAATTCAGCTCCACTCTCGGCACCTGGCAGCCCGCCGACCCTCTGCCGGGAGCGAACACCACCTATGACATCCTCGAGGACAGCACCAGCCGTTTCACCGTCCGCGACAAGACGCCCGCCAATGCCGCGACGCCCAAGCGCTTCGTGAGATTCGTGGTCCGTAAGCCGGAGTGACTGCGATAAGGGGCATAGACGTCTCGTCCATGCGAAGGGAGGAGACCTCCCTTCCCCCTATTTTTAGACGTTTGCCGCCGGTTTTCTCGAAGCTGATCTCTAACGTATTCCCACCTTGAGCGGACCCTTAAACTCCGATCAGGGCTGCTTTTCCACGACGCGGCCATTTTCCCAAACAATGATTGGCAGGCCAAGCCGACGATGCTCGGCACGCAGCTTGCGCGCGGCCCGGTGGTGGGCGCGGAGGGCCAAGCGAGCGAACTCGGGGAGGTCATTTGCTTTCTGATGCTTCAGCGTTTCGGTGAGAGGTGCGATCATTTGAGTAAAGATGCTGCCTGGAGGATGGTTTGCCAAGGGTTTAGGTGGTGAAATCCGATTGTCCCAGATCACCCAATAGGAGTCGCCCGGCCCTGATCGCAGCCGCAGATGGATCGAGTGGAGACAGCCCACGCGCAATTTCATCCGCATTGAGAATCCTGAGACACGCCGCCTCGTTCGGAAGAAACTCCCGGGCAAACGTCGTCTTTCCCGCCCCGTTCGGGCCTGCGATGAGGATCAGGGTGGGCACGGTGGGGATGGATCAAATATCGATCTCGCCCTCGAACACGAAATCCGCGGGGCCGGTGAGGGTGACGTTCTTGAATATTTGGTCGCCGGTTTTCTCGAAGCCAATCTCCAAAGTGTCGCCGCCTTCGACATCGACCTTGATCGGGCTGGCTGCTCCGGTTAGAAGATGGTGGACCAGCGCCGAGGCGACCATGCCGGTGCCGCAGGCGAGCGTCTCGTCCTCCACCCCGCGCTCGAAGGTGCGGATGGAAATGTGGTCAGGCGCGAGCACGGCGGCGAAGTTCGCATTGGTCCCGGCGGGGGCGAATGCCGGGTGATTGCGGATCGCGGCACCGTGGTTGAAGACGTCGAAGTCATCGAGCGCGTCGGCGTTTTCAAGGAAGGTGACGACGTGCGGGACGCCGGTATTGACGAAGTGGAGCGGTGCCTCGAAGCCGGGGATCTTGGCGTCGGTGTTGAGTTTGAGGTCCTTCGGCTCAGACATCGCGATCCGGACATCGTCCCCGATCATCTCGGCGGCGAGGGTGCCGGCGATGGTCTCAAAGGTGACGCGCTTGAGGACGATCTCCCCAAGATGGGCGGTGAAACGGCCAAAGCAGCGTGCGCCGTTGCCGCACATCTCGGCTTCGCCGCCGTCGGCATTGTAGTAGCGGAACCGGAAATCTGCGCCCTTTTGGGCAGGCTCCACCGCGAGCAAGCCATCGGCCCCGATGCCGCGGTTGCGGTCGCAGAGCGCGGCGATGGTGTCGGCGTCGAGTTCGTTGGAGAGCGAGAGGTCGCGGTTATCAACGACGATGAAATCGTTGCCGGCACCGTTCATTTTGAAAAAGTGGAGGAGCATGGGAAGTTGATGGTTGAAAGTGGATGGTTGATGGGAAGAGGAGAGGAAGAAGTGGATGGAGGGGAGTGAGGAGTCGGTGGGAAGAGAAGAGGGGAGATGGCGGATCATGGATGCAAGCGCGAAGTGATCGCGATCATTTCGCGGGCGACTCCGCAGCGTGGCTTCGTTTCGGCAGATTTTCCAAGATCCTTTCAAAATATAGTCCCGCAGCCGATCCGTCGCCCAGGTTCGAAACTGTGTTGCCCGCGCACTCTGCACCTGGTAGCCCATCACGGCTCGATCATTTGAAGGTGTTGTTGCAAACCAAGTTGCAGGGGATGGTGGGTCTGAGTCCACGGCTTGTCCTTGCCCGCAGGCTGAAAGTGAGGCAGCTTGCCGCCCGCTCATGTCCGATCATCCGCCGTTCTCCGCCCGCCTCGCTGCCCCGCGCTGGTATTCCGCGCCCCGCTTGTGGCGCACCCTGAGCAAGGCAACTGTTAGCGCCGGGCGCAAGACCCTACTCACCGCGCTCACGCTTTTCTACTGCCTGCAAGATCGCGACACCCCGACATGGGCGAAGGGGGTGATCGTCGGAGCCTTAGGCTATCTGGTTTTACCCACCGATTTGGTCCCGGACATCATCCCCGGCATCGGCTACGGCGACGATTGGGGCGCACTCGTCGCCGCCCTCGGGACCGTCGCCGCCTATATCAAGGATGACCATAAAGCCAAAGCCACCGCCCAGGTGGAACGCCTTTTGGGTTCGGCGAATCCTGCTCCTCCGGCGGAATTTTCCAAATAAATCCTCCGTGATTTCAGTATCAACGCGCGGCAACCCGCCATTTCCGTCATGAAACTAACATTCCTACTGATCGCCGCCGTTCTCAGCTCGGCGCTGCCATCCTTCGCCGTGGTATCGATCGATGAAGGGGCATTCGGCACCAGTCTCGGCGGCTGGAAAAAGCGCGACAAGGCCGTGGCCGAGTATCCGCTCTCGGGCTCCGACTACCGCACCTACAAGCCCGAAGTCAGCCCCACTCCCGATGGTGGAATCTTCATTTCCGTGCGGATCGACCACGTCCGCGGTTGGCTCGCGTCCGATGATCACGCGATTTTGGAAATCACCGTGAATTCAAAAGGCGCGATCGCCGCCGCCCAATCGACCATCGCCATCCAAGGCCAGTCCATCAAAAGCGACGTCATCCTCGGCGGCAACGAATCCGGCAAGTCGATCCTCAGTCCGGAAAGCGCGGTGCAAATCGGCACGGACCTCGTCGCCAATCTATCCGCGAAACTGCTGCGGGAAAACATCGTCGAAGCCGGCCGGGTGTCGCTGCCCTCGGTGTTGCGCCACAACTACAACCGCCT
>JAYTEI010000275.1:0-15027 GCA_043735445.1 Akkermansiaceae bacterium
CGGCTGAGGAAATCGGAAATTCTGTGGGTGGCCGAGGACGGTTAGACCGCAAGTTTCGCCGGTGACTTTTCCGCCGATCCAGCACCACTTTTCGCGGGATGTATTCACTTTCTCACGGTCAGTTAGGCCGGATGCGGTGAGAAACCGGCAATTGCCCGCGCCATTCCAAGCGGCGTTGCCCCGGAAGCCGAAGCCGCCGTAATGATACTCCGGCAGCTTGAGGGGGGAGTCGCTCGCGCAGGTCTGGGTGGAGGTGAAATCAATGATATACCGTTGGTCCGCGACGGCCACACTAACGATCCAAGTTTCCAACAGCGCGATCTTGGGCGGCTTCACCGTTAGATCGACGAATTGGTGTCTCGCTTGAAATCCGGCCTTGCCATCTTTTTGCCAAATGGAATCGAGCGCGACGAACTCGACCTTGCCCGTTTCCGCGCCCATGTTCCAAAAATCCGGGTGACGGCCTTCGAACTCGGTTTTCGTCCACGGACTCCAGACACCGTGATGGTGGAGGTGGCCGACCGCGAAATCGTCAGTGATCAGCCGACCCGCCGGAGTGTGGAGCGACTGGATGTAGCCCCCCCGGGCATAGGCTGCCGGAATTTCCGGGCGTGGTAGTTCGCCGGGTTCTGCCTGATAATGCAGGATTTCCCGGCTCCCGGCGCGGATTACCACCTGCTTGCCATCGCGAGTTGCGGTGACTTCATCGGCGGCGGTTAGACAGCAACCACAGGCGAGGGCGGCAAGCAGCGTGAGGAATTTCATCTGCCCGGATACGCGCAGGTTTCCTTGAGTTAGCAAGCCTAGCGGGCGGGGACGTCTCGTCCCTGCGGATCAATGAGGCGTCCATTCGCCTTACGGGACAAAAGAAAAGCGCGCGTTGGATATCCCCCCGGATCTCGCAACGCGCGCTTTTTTCAGAGCCACTTGGCGGAGCCTCGTTCGGTTGACTTCCCCCCGGAGATCAATGGCGAAACTGTTTGGCTCGGCTTCTTGGCTAAGAGTTCTTTTGGGGCCGAAGCGCCTCAGAACGAATTCAAATTACCTGAAAATCAGGATACCGGAAGCTTTTTAAAGTCCCGTTTGCGGCCAACTGGTCTCAAAACCGGCCATAAGCGGCAAGTTCGGGTTTGAAATTGAACGAAATTTAAACTTCAAAACCAACCCCGGCGGGAAATGAGGCTGGAAACCCTGCGGAGCTGTGGCGATCATCCTCCAAGCCGCCACCGTGTCCGATCTTTTTACCACTCCCACGGCGTTGTCCGACAAGCCAAGCCCCGCCGAACCGCTGGCAGCCCGGATGCGACCGCGTTCGCTCGCAGAGGTGGCAGGGCAACAACATATTCTGGCTCCCGGCAAGTTGTTGCGGCGGGCGATCGAGTCGGACCGCTTCAGCTCGTTGATTTTTTACGGACCGCCGGGCACGGGGAAAACCACCCTCGCCAGCGTAATTGCCCGGACCACCGGCTCGCGCTTCGAGTCGCTCAACGGCGTGGAATCTAACGTCGCGGAGATCCGTGCGAAGATCGACCAAGCCCGCACCTGGCGCGATCTTCGTGGCGAGACGACGATCTTGTTTATCGACGAGATTCACCGTTTCAACAAAGCCCAACAGGACGTGCTGCTGCCGCACATCGAGCGCGGAGTGGTTCGGTTCATCGGTGCGACGACCCACAATCCGTATTTCCACGTCAACTCGCCGCTGGTCTCGCGCTCGCAGATCTTTCAGTTAGAGCCGGTGCCGGTGGAGGACATCATCGGTGTCCTCGAAACCGCCCTAACCGACACGGAGCGCGGTTTGGGAAAATACCAGGTCGTTGCCGTTCCCGCCGCTCTCCGCCACATCTCGGAGAAATCCGATGGCGATGTGAGGAAGGCATTGAGCGCTCTCGAACTGGCGGTTCTAACCACGCCCGGCGACGATGGTGCGGTGCAACTAACGATGGCGGTGGCGGAAGAATCGATTCAGCGCAAGGCGGTGGTTTACGACATGGATGGCGACGCGCACCACGACACGATTTCCGCCTTCATCAAGTCGATCCGTGGTTCCGACCCGGATGCCGCGCTCTACTGGCTGGCGAAAATGCTCCATGCCGGGGAAGACCCGCGATTCATCTCGCGGCGCTTGGTGATTTCGGCCTCGGAAGATATCGGCCTGGCGGATTCCAATGCGTTGCGGGTGGCCATGGATGCGCATCAGGCATTTGAATTCATCGGCATGCCCGAGGGCCGGATTCCGCTGGCCCATGCCACCGTCTATCTGGCGACTGCCCCGAAATCCAACACCGCTTACGCCGCGCTCGGCCGCGCGATGGACGACGTGGAGAACGGCCGCACCCTCGCCGTGCCGGTGCATCTGCGGACGAACACCCGCAAGAAACTCGCCGCGGCCTCCGGCGAATCCGAGGAGGCGATGAAGTATCTTTACGCCCACGACTTCGAAGGTGCCTACGTCCCGCAGGCTTATCTGCCAGAGGGCAAGATCTACTATCAGCCCGGCGACCAGGGGATGGAAAAACGCATCAAGGAGCGGCTGGATTTTTGGCGGAACTCAATGCAGATGTAAAATAGCGCCGACGGTGGTGAAATAAATCATCATGCCGGAAACATCGACGGTGGAGGCTAGCGATGGCGCGGAGACCACGGCGGGGTCGAGGTTGATCGCGCGGGCGCAGATGGGGAGCAGGGCACCGAGGACGGTGGCCGAGAAGACTTGGATGGTTAGAGCGAGCGAGACGGCGAGAGCGAGGTGGAGGAAATCGAAATTTGCGCCAGTGGTCTGCTGCATGTTAGGCAGGATGAGGCTGATGAAGGCGGCCATGGTGACGCCGAGTGTGAGTCCTAGAGACAAGCCAGTGCGGGCTTCTTTCCACGCGATGCGCAGGGCGTTGCCGGTGCTGATTTCTCCGAGAGCCATGGCGCGAATGACCATGGTGGCGGCTTGGCCACCGGAGTTGCCGCCGGCGGCCACCACCATCGGCAGGAACAGCGCGAGGACGAAAGCTTGTTCCAGCACCTGGCTGAAACGATACATCACGTAGCCCGAGCCGATCGAGACAAAGGCCAGCCCGACCAACCACGAAACCCGGCGTTGGTATTGCAGGGTGACGCTGGTGTTGAGGTAGGAAACCTCGGATTGCTCACCGGCGATACCCGAGAGTTTTTCGATGTCCTCGGTGGACTCTTCTTGGAGAATTTCCAAAGCATCGTCGTATGTTAGAACGCCGAGGAGGTGGTGGAATTCATCGACGACGGGCAGCACGATAAGGTCGTATTTCGAGAGCGTGCGGGCGGCTTCCTCTTGGTCGATAGAGGCGAGGACATACTCGTCGGCCGCTTCCATGATGTCGTGGATGGGCGTGTCCCAAGTGCTGAAAGCGAGGTCACGCAGACGGACTTTTCCGACGAGCCGCCCTTGCTCATCGACCACGAAAATGCGGGCTAGCGTCTCGGCGTCGTCCTTATCGCGGCGGAGCACGGTGATCGCTTGTTTCACCGTCATGTCGGCGGTGATCCGGCCGACGTGGGTGGTCATCCGGCCACCGGCAGTGTCCTCGTCATACTTGAGGAGATTGCGCGTGAGTTCCTTGTCGCGCGGTCCTAACAGGCTGAAAAACCGGACCTGCGCCTCCTCGCTGACCACTTGGAAAACGTCCACCCGGTCGTCGTCCGAGAGGTTTCCTAACAACACCCGAAGTTGGGCGGGCTTGAAGTGATCGAGCGCACCCTCAATGAGCGGGTAGGGGAGTTCCGCGACGAGATCGGTGGCGAGTTCCGGGCCGATCGTCTTGAGGAGGAGATCGCGTTTTTCGTCGTCGAGATTCTCGTAAAGATGGGCAAGGTCCGCGTAATGGACATCGTGGGCGGCGGCAAGCAAGGCCGAGCAATCGGACGCATCCAGCGCCCGCAGCAGTTCACTCATGGGGTTATCGTCCAGCTCGTCGGCCACGCGCGGAGAGTGTGGGGCAGGCTGGGAGCGGGCAAGGAAAACGAGGCATCAATGCGCCGTTAGAACGGGCTTTCGTCGTCGTCGAAGTCGCTGTCGCTGCGTAAATCGGCGGGGGAAGGTTCGTTACTGGCGTTTGCCGGGCTTTGGCGGCGCGAGGGTTCGCTACTGCTAGGGCTGGTGGCTTTCGACGCACCGTCGGCGGCCTGGAGTTTCCAACAGGAGAGGTCAACGAAGTATTTTCCGTTATACTCCCTGCCGCGGATATCGAAACTCACTTGCACGTCTTGGCCAAGGTCGAAACTATCGAGCATCTGGCATTTGTCCTTCATCATGTCGAACTTGATATCCTGCGGGTATTTGTCGTGCGCAGTGGTGACCACGAACTCGCGCTTGGTGAAGCCACTTGGAAAACTCTGGGTGGTCCCGATCCATTTCATTTTGCCTGCTGCTTCATACATGGCTTGAGTGTTCAAAACCGGGCAGCGATGTCAAACCTGCTAGCGCTTCCCCGCGAGTTTCCCTGCGGCGGGGGTGGAATCAATGGCCACTCTACCGTGCTGCTAATTAGCGCGGGCCTTGCAGAACGGTGCTGTTCGACGAGGGGAGGGGAGGAGTGCCTTGGCGATCTTTGGTGAGGATAAATCCTGATGGCACCGCAAATTTAGAACCCAAGCTGAAATCGAATGACTTGCCACCGCGGGCGTTAGATTCTGGCAGTCGTCCGACATAGACCGGCTTGTCGCTCATCTGGGTGGTCACCCACAAGTTATAGGCTTCGTCCGGGGCGGTGGCTGGTAGATTACTGACCACCAGCGTGCCAGCATCTCGCGCGGCGTCGTAAATCGGAACCGCCGATGGCTCCACTTCGTGCTGCGGCGGAAGGGTCACTCTAGCAGCGAGAGGATCCGATATCGCCGGGGGTTGGGTGACGGCCGTTAGGGCGTCTCCGAGCATAGCCGTGATGGTGGGGTCGTCCTGCTTGGCGACAAGGCTGCTAGGTGTTTCATCAGTCGATTCCGGCGGAGTCATCCGCACGATGATGGGCCAAGCCAGTCCTGGGATGGACTCGAAGCGCTTGCGATCCCGCACCAAGACGCTCTCCAATTGCTTGCGAAGCACTTCGATTTCCTGGACGAGTCGTGTGGTTTCCACTTTGGAAATTTCCTTAGCACCGGAATCGTGAGAGCTGGCCGCGAGCTTGCGATCATCGACGCCTTTCGACTCCTTCACGAGGTCCCGCTCTTCCCCGGCTTTGACGCCCCGCAGCGGGGGGGCTGTCACCGATTTTTGCGAATGGCTGGGAGTGTTAGAATGGACGGTCGCCTGCGCGGCAGCATTGCTCCGCCGCTCCACGGTCCGCTCGAGAAGCAGCACCATTGTGAGAGCGGCAGCCGCCGCCCAACCGGTGATCCCGAGCCAATTCACGCGCTTGATGGGGTGAAGGCCCAGCCTCCGGTGCAGGCGCTCGAGTTGTCCTGCTTGCGGCGCGATGGGCAGGGTCGCACTCACCGCGACCGCAGTGGCGAGACGAGCCATTTCCTGATAGGCATTTCTCAGTTCGAAATCATGGCGCATCGCCTCGTCGAAGCCGGCCGCCTCATCGGCGTCGAGCATTCCAAAGGTCCGCCAAGCGGCGCTCTCGTGGGGATCAGAAATCATGGCGTGAAAGTTGGTTGCGGACTTTTTCCAAAGCGCGGCGGAGGCGATTTTTGACAGTCCCTAACGGCGTTCCCAAGTGCGCGGAAATTTCCGACTGGGTGTATTCTAGGAAAACGGCCAGCTCCAAACACTGGCGCTCATCGGTCCCGAGAACGTCGAGCGCAGCACGCACCCGCCGCCAATCGTCGAGGGCCATCACCCGCGCATCTTCGGTCTCGTCTGGCGGCGCGTGCAAATGGAGCGGCACCACTCGCGAAGAATCTCGTTTCCCGCGATGGCGGTAGCGCAGGCGGTCGATGCAGTAGCCCCGCATCACCGCGAAGGCCCACACAAAGGGTGGCGATTGCTGCGGATCGTAGTCCGCTGAGCGATGCCACATCCGCACGAAAGTATCCTGCACCGCTTCCTCGGCCTCGCGCCGGTCGCCTAACATCCGGCAGGCGATTCCTAACAAAACCGGACTCCACAACCCGTGCAACTCGGTGAGCGCCGAGCCGTCCTCTTTCGCCATTCTAACGATGAGCGCCGCCGCCACGCCGCTGCGGTCCTCGCCGAGTCCCCCCGGAAACCGGTGAGTGGGTGCGGGGTCGGGGTCAATCATGGAGCGGGAGTGGATCATGAAATTCCAAGGGACAGGAAGCAACGTTGCGCGGATGATCCGCCATTGCCATGGATTCGGCCCACCCGTTGATGCGCCAATAAGGAAAAAACTCGTCCCTTGCCGTCGGCGAGGTGCTCGTTTTAACTCCGTCCATGCACGAGGAAATCAAGCTCACCCGCGAAGTCAATGCCATCCAAATCCCCAGCGGAGACGCGCTTTCACTGCCAGCCGGCACCGCCGTCTTTATCACCCAGCGCCTCGGCGGCACCTACACCGTCGCCACTTCGCAGGGACTTGCGCGCATTTCCTCGCAAGATGCCGATGCCCTAGGAGTGAACCCCGAGGAAGAACTCAAGAAGCAGGCCGAGGTCGTCCGGCTCAAGGACGCACCGTTAGAAGAGCAAGTCTGGAGCCAGCTTAAAGGCGTCTATGACCCGGAAATCCCGGTGGACATCGTCAACCTCGGCCTCGTTTACGACTGCATCATCGAGGAGGCCGATGGCAAGAAAACCGTCGCCGTCAAGATGACTCTAACTGCCCCCGGCTGCGGTATGGGGCCGGTCATCGCCGCTGATGCGCAGGCTAAAATCATGACCATCGACGGCATCGACGACGCCCGCGTCGATCTCGTCTGGGACCCCGCTTGGAATCAGGAAATGATTTCCGAGGAAGGAAAAATGAAACTCGGGATGATTTGATCAGGCTTCCGGCGATTTCCAAGTCTGGTCGATGTAGGCGATGATCGACGGGATCGCGATGTCGAACATCCCGGCCACCTCTTCGTAGGCGTGCCGCCCGAGGCCGATGGGGTCGAGCACGTCGGCGCATTCCCCTTTGTTAGAGGTCGGCACGAATTCGCAGACCAGGTAAAATTTGTCCGAGTGTTCGGGAAACCGCGACTCCAGCGTTTGCAGGTGGCCGCGAGTCATGGCGAACACATGGGTCGCGGCGGCGAGCACGGCGTCCGAGACTTGGCGGCTGCCGAAGTTCTCTAACCTAGCTCCGCGTTTTTTCAAAAGCGCCGCAGTTTCAGGATTGCTGGGTGTGCCCCTCGATGCCGCGACCCCGGCGGAACTCACTTCGTAGTCAGCGCGGGCGGCGACCGCTTTGCGAAAAAGCCCTTCTGCCAGCGGGCTGCGGCACGTATTTCCGGTGCATACAAAAAGCACGTGTTTCAAGTCGGACATCGCGGCGGAATGTGAGGGGTGCGGATCGGTTCGTCAAATCGCAATGGGCGGTGGCCAGCTCATGGGAGCCTACAAGTGGGAAAATTGGAATTTCCAACCACTGATTTCACTGAAAGAAAGGGCCGCAATTCGACTCACCTTTTGGGTGAACTTGTGATTCTTTTCAACCATCTCAACCGCCGAAGCCAAAGGAATGAGCCACCACCAATACCTTGAAAAACTGGCACTCAAACGCCAATGACGAAATGCTTGCAGGAAAGCCGGATGCGGGAAATCCGCACCTCCGGTTTGACGAGGGGGAGCAACGGGTTACCAACTTCCTTTTTAGCTTACAGGCACTGGACTCTGGCATCAATTGGATGATGCAAATTCAGCGCTGCTTCGATGGTGGCCACGATATCCTCGCGCGATGACTCGATTTCCACGCTGACGCCCTCGGTGGATGACGGCTCTTCCAAGATCGCAAGTTGGCTCTCTAACATGCCGGCCTTCATGTAGTGGTTTGGTCGCGCCGCGAGCCGGTTTGTGAGCGTGGCGGCAGCGCCTTTCAGATAGACCAAGGCCACGCCGGGGGTGCCGACTCCCAACTGCTCACGATAGACTTTTTTCAACGCCGAGCAGGCCAGCACCACCAAGCCAGCGGTGGGCACGGTGTCGATCACTTCACGGCGCAGTCGCTCTAACCACGGGGCGCGGTCATTGTCGTCTAACGGCTGGCCCGCCGCCATTTTTGCGATGTTAGCGGGAGGGTGGAAATCGTCCGCATCGCAGAAGCTGCCGCCATTTCGCGCTGCGAGCATGGCTCCGATGGTGGACTTTCCACAGCCTGCCACTCCCATCACGATGATCACTTGGGGCCGATCCATGTGGGAGCGTCGCTGGCTCGGTGGAGGAATTCAAATCTCAAGTTGGGATTGCCGATGCACTTGGAACTCTGCTAAGGCATCCCACCATGATTTCCCCAAACCCAGTTGCAGGCGCATGAAGGCTCTCGTTCTAACTGCGCCCTCAGTGTTTGAGTTCGCCGAGTTTCCCGATCCGTTAGTCGGCCCTGCGGAAGTCCGGATCGACGTCCAAGCCTGCGGCATTTGCGGCAGCGACATCCACGGCATGGACGGCCGCAGCGGCCGGCGGATCCCGCCGATCGTGATGGGTCATGAAGCGGCGGGGATTGTCTCCGAGCTGGGGGACGGAGTGACGGAGTGGCAAATCGGCGACCGCGTGACCTTCGATTCCACCGAATTTTGCGGCGAGTGCGACGAGTGCGGGCGTGGAAATTTCAATCTGTGTGCCAATCGCCGCGTGCTCGGGGTTTCCTGCGCGGACTACCGCCGTCACGGTTGTTTCGCGGAGCAAGTCGTCTTGCCGACCCGCATCCTCCACCGGATCCCTGACACCCTGACATTTGAGAAAGCCGCTTTCGCCGAGCCGGTCGCCATCGCCCTGCACGCCGTCAGCCTGGCGCCGCCGGTGTTCGACGAGCCCGTCATCGTCATCGGTGCCGGGCTGATCGGCTTATTAGTCATCCAGGCGCTGAAAGCCCGTGGCTGGGCGGAGGTCATCGCGGTGGATCTCGACGACTCGCGGTTGGCACTCGCCAGACAGCTCGGAGCCTCCCGGACATTTTCCGCGAAGCAGGAAAATCTAGCGGCCCAGCTCCGCGAAATTTGCGGGGGTGATGGCGCGCGGACCGCCTTCGAAGTGGTCGGTGCCGCGGCACCCGTCGAACTCGCGATTCGCAGTGTTTGCAAGGGCGGCACCGTGGTTTTGGTCGGCAATCTGCAACCGAGCGTGCCGTTGCCTTTGCAGGAAGTGGTCACCCGCCAGATCACCTTGAAAGGCTCATGCGCTTGCGCCGGAGAATACCCCGAAGCGATCCGGCGGATTGAAGACGGGTCGATCCAGGTCGAGCCGCTGCTCAGCGCCACCGCCCCGCTATCAGACGGCGCGGATTGGTTCGCCCGCCTGGCTAACAACACGGAAGGTTTGCTCAAAGTCATTTTGAAACCCTGATCCTACATGAAATGGAGCGCTGGCTTCAGCCGGCCTGTCCTGCCCAACAAAACCGACTTGCCGGCTAAAGCCAGCGCTCCACTTATCCCGAACCCATCATGTCATCCTTCGATCTAACTGGCCAAACGGCCCTCGTCACCGGCACCAGCCGTGGTCTCGGCGAACGCTTCGCCCTCACCCTCGCCGAAGCCGGCGCGGACATCATCGGCACCAGCCGGAATGTGGCGGCGCTTGATGGCATCCGCTCGCAGGTGGAATCGTTAGGGCGGAAGTTTTTCCCCGTGGCTCTGGACGTCGGGTCGTTCGAAAGCATCCAGTCCGCCGTTAGGGAAGTGAAGAGCCACGTGAAGCGCATCGACATTCTCGTCAACAATGCCGGCTGCAACGTCCGCAAACCCTCCACCGAGATCACTTGGGACGATTGGAACCTCGTGCTCGACACCAACCTGCGCGGCACGTTTTTTGTCGCCCAACAGGTGGCCGTCGAGTTCATGATCCCGGCGCAATACGGCCGCATCATCAACATCGGCTCGGTCACTTCCGTCGCCGGTTACGCCGGCCTCGCGCCCTACTGCGCCAGTCGCGGCGGCACCAAACAACTGACGATGAGCCTCGCCGACGACTGGGGTGTGCATGGCATCACCGTCAATTGCCTCGCGCCCGGTTGGTTTAAAACCGCCCAGAACGCGGTGATGTATGAGGACCAGGAATGGGTGGAATACCTGAGCGACCGGATTCCGCTCAAACGCCCCGGTCAAACCGGCGATCTCGACGGCCCGCTGGTGTTTCTCGCTTCCGAGGAAAGCCGCTACATGACCGGCCAGCTCCTGCTGATAGATGGCGGCATCTCCACCGGTGCGACCCGCGCGGTGCCGAGGAAGTGAGATAGAACTGCAGATAATCTCACAAGGAGCGGCGATCTCCGAATCGCCGTGCCCATGCCAAGCCGATGAAGAGCGGCTCGGCTCAGCCCATCGTCACTTCATGGGCTTCGGCGGATCGGAGTCCGCCGCTCCTTGAAGTAGCGCCGCTACAGCTTTATCAGCCGCTCTTCCACCCAGCGCGCCACATCGGAAAACGTGCCGTCCTCCAGATCCCTGCCAAGCCCCAACACCAACACCGGCACCTGCTCGCGGGTGTGATCGGTGCCGGGATGATAGGGGTCGTTTCCATGATCGGCGGTTAAGATGACGAGGTCGTCCGCTTCAACCTTGCCGATGAAGCCGCCTAACCACTCGTCAAACTCCCGCAGGCATTGCGCGTAGCCCTCCGGATCACGGCGGTGGCCGTAGAGCGAATCGAAGTCCACCAGATTGGCGAAAATGAAGTGGGGCTCCTCGCGCGTCTCCCGCCACAGGCGCTCGATCGCCGCCATTCCCTCGGCGTTGGATTTCGTCGGATAGGACTCCGAAATTCCCGATCCCGCGAAGATGTCGGAGATCTTCCCCACGCCGATGGTCGTCACACCCGCTGCTTGCAAGCGGTTCAACACCGTCTCGCCCGGCATCAGCGAGTAGTCGTGGCGGTTTCCCGTGCGTTTGAAATTCGCGGGCGAATCTCCCAGAAACGGCCGGGCGATCACCCGGCCGATCCGGATGCCGTGTTCGTCCAGCAGCGACCTCGCGGTTTTGCACAAACTCCACAAGCGCTCCAGCCCAAAGACCTCCTCGTGCGCCGCGATTTGCAGCACGCTGTCGGCGCTGGTGTAGAGAATTGGCTTGCCCGTCCGCAGATGTTGCTCGCCCAGTTGCACCAGGATTTCCGTTCCCGAGGCGGCGATGTTGCCGATGAATTCCACCCCGCCACGCGCTTCCAGCTCCGCCACCAGGTCGGCAGGAAACGACTCGAAGGTCGCGAAGGCTTTGTCCAGCGCACAGCCCATCAGTTCCCAGTGGCCGGTCGTCGTGTCCTTCCCTGCTGCCCGCTCCGTTAGCCGTGCCCACGACGCCGCGCGATGAATGCTAACGTCCGTTGGTAAATCCAGTAACTCATTCAATCCGAGCCGCGCTAAGTTCGGCAGAGTGAGGCCAGTAACTCCTTCAAACAAATGTTTCAGGGTGTTTGCGCCCGCATCGCCATACTCCGCCGCGTCCGGCGCATGGCCACAGCCCACTGAATCCAACACGATGCACAACGCTCGTTTCATGCGTTCTTCTAACCTCGGCAAAACAAGCGTTCCAGCCGATTGTGCGGTGCCTTCGGATTCAGCGGGTTTTGAAGATTTTTTAACCGCAGATGAACTCAGATAGACGCAGATAAGATAGAGATATTGAGAGTGTGCAGTCGAAGGTTTGAGGGCAAGTTCAAGAATTGCCCCTCTTTATCCCTTCTGCCATCTGCGTCTATCTGCGTTCATCCGCGGTTGAAATTTTTCGTCTGAAAGCCGTCACGCATACCGGTTGAAAGTCGGTGGCCGCAGAAAACCAACGAGCGTTTGTCCTGAACGTTTGGCAAATTCAACCGCCAGCGAACTCGGCGCGGAAATGGCTGCGACCGTCGGAATCCTTGCCGCCAGCGCCTTCTGCATGATCTCGAACGACAGCCTGCCAGACACCAGCAGGAACGTGGCCGTTAGGTCGATGCCGTTCAGCAATGCATGGCCGATCACCTTGTCCACCGCGTTGTGTCGGCCGATGTCCTCGCGGATGATTAACAGCTCGCCACCCGTCGTGAAGACACCCGCCGCGTGCAGTCCGCCGGTGGTCTCGAAGGTGCCTTGGGCGGCGCGGAGTTTCGCGGGGGCCTGATAGAAAACGTCGTCGGAAATGTCGATCCCGCGTTCGATCGGCGGAAAATCCATGAAGATCGCGTCCAGCGTCGCCTTGCCACAGAGGCCGCACGATGAGCCGGTGAAAAAATGCCGTGTGAGCCGCCCGAGATCCACCGCGACTCCGTCTTGGAGAAACACCAGCACTCGGTTTTCATCGGGACGAACTTCGATTTTCCGCAGTTCCGCCACCGTCGAAATGATGCCCTCCGTCACCAGGAATCCCGCCGCCAGTTCCTCGTCGTGGCCCGGTGTCCGCATCACCACTGCCACCGGATGCCCGTCCAAGCGGATTTCCAACGGCTCTTCCACCGCCACCTGGTCGAGCGTTTCGGTCGGCCCGCCGGGATGGCAGTGGATCAGTGAAATCGTTTGGGAGGCTTCCATTTTTAACAGCCTGCCAGTTCCGCGCCTGCCAGCAAATCAAGAAAGACCGCAGATTTTTAGGCACCGCGAATCCAGCGAATCTGGCGAATCTCGAAGACTTGAAAATCGGCCTTCGAATCGGACTCTCCTAATCCTCTTCAAAGGATTTGCGGTGCCCTTCTCTCCCATTCTGCCTTTCCACTTCAGCGGGTGAAAAATTCAAATGCCGCCTCCCGGTGAATGAAGTTCTGCTCTTTACCCACGCCGGATTCGCCGCTAATTCCTTCCCGCGATGCACGGTTTCTCCTACAAAAACGGTTCCCTTTTCTGCGAAGACGTCGAACTTTCCACGCTGGCCGCGGAACACGGCACCCCGCTCTACGTCTATTCTGCGGGCACGATCATCGATCACTTCACCCGCCTCGACGCCGCGCTGGCCGAGGTCGATCACGAGGTCGCCTACGCGGTGAAGGCGAATTCCAATCTCTCGGTGCTCCGGCTGTTAGCCACCCACGGCGCGGGCTTCGACATCGTTTCCGGCGGCGAACTTTTCCGCGTGATCAAGGCTGGTGGCGATCCGGCGCATTGCACGTTTGCCGGCGTCGGCAAGACCCGCGATGAAATCATCTATGCCCTCGAGAAAGGGATTTACTCGTTCAACGTCGAGAGCGAGGAGGAGCTGCGCTATCTGAATGAAGTCGCCGGCGAGCTCGGCATGATCGCCCCGGCGGCCGTTCGAGTGAACCCGGACGTGGACGCCAAGACCCACAAGTATATCTCCACCGGCAAGTCCGGGAACAAGTTCGGCGTCGATTTCGGCGCGATTGCCGACCTCTACGAGCGCGCCTCGAAGGAGCTTCCTAACATCAAGCTGCGCGGCCTCCAGATGCACATCGGTTCGCAGCTCACGTCCATCGCGCCGTTCATCGAAGCTGTCGAAAAAGTCACGCCACTGGTCATGGAACTCAAGGCCAAGTATGGCATCGAGTTCTGGTCGATCGGTGGCGGCATCGGCATCATTTACAAGGAATCGCTCGAATCCGGTTCAGTCGATTGGTGGTCCAGCCAGCCCGAGGAAGAGCGCCCGCTGACCATCGAGCGCTACGGCAAGGAACTCGTCCCGCGGCTCAAGGGCCTTGGTCTGAAAATCCTGCTGGAGCCCGGCCGCCTGATTGTCGGCAACGCCGGCGTGCTTCTAACCAAGTGCCTCTACGAGAAGAAGGGCAGCACCAAGACCTTCAAGATCGTCGATGCTGGGATGAACGACCTCATCCGCCCGGCGCTCTACGAAGGCCATCACGAAATTGTCCCGCTCGCCAAGCCGTCTGGCAGCGAGCTGGTCACTGTCGATGTCGTCGGCCCGATCTGCGAGAGCGGCGATTTCTTCTGCCAGGACCGGCCGCTGCCGGATTTCCAACCCGGCGATCACGTCGCGCTGATGTCCGCCGGAGCCTACGGTTTTGCGATGGCTTCTAACTACAACTCGCGCCCGCTGCCCGAGGAAATTCTCGTTGAGGGCGCGACCGCCACCGTGGTCCGCAAACGCCAGACGCTCGATGATCTGATCGAGGGCGAGCTGTGAGATTTTTCCGCTTACCCGTCAAACGCGCGAACCGACATATTGCCGGATCAGGTCCACGACGGCGCCCGGATTGAAAGGTTTGGTTAGGTATTCCACCGCGCCGTTTCCCATCGCGTGCTCCTTTCCGAATTCCTCGCCTTTCGCCGTGAGCATGATCACGGGAATCGTCGCAAGCTTTGGATGCCGCTGCCAGAGTTTGAGGAGTTCGAAGCCATCGAGTTTCGGCATCATCCCGTCCAGCACCATGATGTCGGGCGGTTCGGCTTCCGCCATTTCCAGCGCCCGCCGGCCGTCGAATGCCCAACGGACCACAAAGTTGGCCTGCTCCATGAAGAACCCCAGCACCCCGTGAACCACCTTGTCATCATCGGCTACGATGACCCGGATCGACCCGGCGGCGCGCTTGATGTGAGCCCTTGGCGGCAGTGGAGGAGGCTCGTCCAAGGTGCGCGATTGGGGTTTCGGCGCGGCATTGGCGAGCAACTTGCGGACCTCTTCCACCAATTCCGCGGGACCATGCTCGCCCTTGTTGAGGAAATTGGTGGCCCCGGCTGCCCATGCCGACTGGGCAAGTCCGGAGAAATGGGCCGAGTTGGACAAAACGACCACCGGTAGTCCCCGCAGCGCGTCCTGCGAGCGGATGAACCGGAGAACTGAAATTCCGTCAATTTCCGGCAGCATCAAATCCAGCACCACCGCGTCGGGCCGATCTTGTTTGAGAATCCCGATGGCGGCGGCGCCATCGGCAGCCATCGCGACCTCGAAGCCCTCCCGTTCGAATTTTCCGCGGCAGATGTTGGCGACGAACTGGTCGTCTTCGGCGATGAGGATTCTGGACATGTGCTAGGGGACGGAGTTGAGGGTTTGGGCATGGGCGGTTAGAAACCGCCGGATCGTCCTGAG
>JAYTEI010000276.1:0-15019 GCA_043735445.1 Akkermansiaceae bacterium
ATCACGGCAATCGCCAGTCTCCGTCGAGGAGCCACCCACTAACTGGAGAGCTGGCTGCGGGAAATCCGCCAGTCCGGTTCGGAGCGGGGAGCGGGGCAAACCCATGCCTCGTTCCTACCTCTCTCTTGGTTTCTCCACCCTCGACTTGTGGGCAACGGGCAGCACCAGCCGCCGCTACCCACCAAGCACCGCGCGGTGGATGCGGCCGGGCGATTTCGAGAGGAATTGGCGGGCCAGCACCTCAAACTCCTCGGAGAGGTCAGTGAGGTGGATTTCTAACGAACCCTCGCCGCCCGCCGCCTCAAGCAGGCCGAGGCGGGTGAGTTCCTTTTTCAAATGCTCGGCGCACGTCGTTGCAGAATCCACTAGCCGGACATCGGCCGGGAGCAGGTCTTTTAAAACCGGAATAAGCAGCGGGTAATGGGTGCAAGCCAGCATCAGCGTGTCGATACCCTTATCGACTAACGGGGCCAGATACGTCTGCAATACCTGCCGCGTGGCCGGGTGATCGAGCCAATTTTCCTCGATCAATGGCACCAACAACGGCGTCGCTTGGCCGTGGATCAGCAGGCCGGTCCGGCGCAGGGCGAGCGCGTGCTGATAGGCGTGCGAGCGGATCGTGCCACGGGTGGCGATGATCCCGATGCGCACCGCATTCGGGCAGGAAAGTGCGGCTTCCACGCCCGGCTCGATCACACCGAGGATGGGAATCCGGTATTTCTCATGCAGGCTCGGCAGGGCATGAGCGGTGGCCGTGTTGCACGCCACGACGATGGCTTTCACCCCGCGGGCGATCAGGAAACGGACGTCTTCATCGGCGAATTGGCGGATGGTTGCCGGGCTTTTCGAGCCATAGGGCAGGCGCGCGGTGTCGCCGAGATAGAGGATATTTTCCGCTGGTAAAAGTTCCTGCACGGCGCGGACGACGGTCAAGCCGCCGACGCCGGAGTCGAAAAATCCAAGAGGCGCTGAGTTCACTGGCGCGAGTGTGAACGGCAACAACCCGGCGGCAAGCGGGAAGCGCAGCGCAGCACCCGTGGTCCTTGATCTTAAACTCACCGATGAGCTTGAAGGCTGACTTGGGATCATTGGTGGCAGCACCGGAAATCATCCCGCACTTGGCGTCGTCGGTGACCAGATCCGGGAGTTTCTCGCCGTTTTTACGGACCCATTCGAGCGCGGTAAGCGGGTCGTCCTTGGCCCATTTAGCGAGCGAGGAGGAGATGACATGCTCGCTCATCATGTTGCTGTCCTTGAAGAGATCCGAAGACTCAGTGAAGAGGGCGAGCGCGGTCTGCGGGTGGTCATTGGCCAGCGTCATGATCGAAAAACTGATGAGGTCCTGGCGACTCTCGTCCTTGAGGGATTTGTCCGCACGGATCTCAGCGATGAGGATCTTCAACTGCGCGGAATCGAGCGACATCATACGGTCCATGAACTCCATGATCCGCTTCTGGGTGGCCTCGTCGGGAGGACCGCCTCGCCTCTCGATGGCCTCCATTTCCTTCGCGAAGGCTATGAACTCGGCGGCTGCCGCCTTGGCGTCCACTTCCTTGTTCTCACGCTCGCGCTTGGTGATGCGGACGGGATCGGCGCGGCGCGACGGATCGAGCGCAAGGCCGAGGGTCGCGGCCTCGGCGACGAGTTGCGTGGGGTGCTCACGGACGGTCACAAGCCGCTGGTGGTCGTGCCAGCCTAGAGCTGCGGCGGCGGCAAGAATGAGAATAGAGAGGGCGATGGAAATTTTCATGACACGGGTGGGCAGGTTATTTGAGCTTCGTCAGAATTTCCTCCCGGCGTGTCTCATCAGTGATCTTTGTGGCGAGGACGCGCACTTGCTCCTTATTTTGGCGGGTCGGCCAGTCGGCGAGATGCGGCACGCTCTGCCGCCGCCTGCGGCAGATGGAAGCTCAGCTCCATGTGGCGCGGAGCACTTCGGTCGCAGAGATGAACTCCGCCTAAGATGGAACAACGCCCCTCGAAATAGCTTAAAGATTAGGACAAGTTAAGGATTGTCAGTCGGGGCTGGAAATGCAGCATCCGTCCATGGTGCGTTACCGCCCAAATGTCGCCGCATTGATCGTGAATTCAGGAGGAAGTCTGCTGATTTGCGAACGCTGGACGATACCCGGCGCGTGGCAATTTCCGCAAGGCGGAGTGGATGCGGGCGAAACTTTGGAAAAGGCGCTGTTCCGCGAGGTGCGGGAGGAAGTCGGGCTGGAAGCGCGGCACTACGAGGTGATGGCTCGCCGTGACGGCTATCGCTACCTTTATCCCGAGCAGGCTCGTGGAAAAAAGCTCCGCAAACACGGCAACCACGGCCAAGAGCAGACGTATTTTCTCTGTCACCTGAAGCCGGATGCACCGCAGGTGAACGTGAATCAACGGCAGCGGGAATTCCGCGCCTACCGCTGGATCCTGCCGGAGGAGTTCGATCTGGATTGGCTGCCCGCCTTCAAACGCGACGTTTACCGCGAAGTGATGCGGGATTTTTTCAAGGTGGAGCTGTGACTCTGGCCAGCTCGCCAGGATCGCGACCGACGCCTAACAACAGCGCGAGCACCCGCCGGGCAAACCCGCAGCGCGCCTTCCACGGGCGGGCCGGGTGGACGATCTCCCAGCCGGATTCTTCCGCCAGCGCGGTCAGGCTTGGCGACGGATTGACGACGGTGGCGGAACCGCAAAGCGCGAGCATCGGCAGATCCGCGCGGCTGTCGGTGTAGCCATGGCTGCGGCGCAGCTTGCCATCTTCGAAATACGAGGCGGGCAGTAGTTGCTTCAAGCGTTCCACTTTCGCAGCGCCCTTGTGATTGATTAGATTCGGGAAAAATGGACCAAGCTTCACATCCGTGCCGAGCGTGAGATCGAACCCGAGTTCACGCCCGATTTCCGCGACGTAGAATTCCGGACTGGCGGAAGCGAGGATCAGCAAATGACCGGCCGCGCGGTGGCGTTCGAGTTTTTCCCGCAGCTCTGGATAGATCGTCGGCATCAGCGAGGCCGCGAACTCACGCGAGTACTGCGCGAGAGTTTCGCGATCCATCCGCCACAAGTAACTGAGGAAAACGCGCTTCATCCCACCTGCGCCTAACCAGCCAGCCAGCGGCAAAAACGCGAGGAACGCCGGTAAAAAAATCCCCCGCCACGGCTGGCGGCGGAGGACGAAGTGACGGAATAACAGTTGGCAATCCCACGCGATCAATGTCCCGTCCAGATCGAACAAGGCGATCCCGGCGGGGGGAAATTCAGGGAACGATGCAGCCACGCGCGGAGCATTCCGGCTGGGAACCGCCGCATCAAGAACGGTCTGCGGCGTTTCCGCCATCACCTGAAGCAACCATTCCCAGCCGCCCTAACGGGGCGTGGTGATTTCCTTGATGCCCTCGGGCGTGAAATCGCGGTCGGTTAGGGCGACTCCGTGTTTGAGCTTGGAGCCTTCGAGATCGGTTGTGGAGCCTTGTTGCGGGCTGGTCACGGTTAGATTGGCGGGGACGGAGCGGCCCCTGTCATCGGTCGCCACGTCGCGGGTGTCGAGGCGGCGGGCGAGTGCGCCGGAGGGCAGGTATTTCTCGATCCGCAGCGGGACGAGGCGGCGGGCATCCACCCAAGTGCGGACGCCTGAATAGGTGGAACGCTGGCCCTTGCCGGGCTTCGATTCGAGGATCTGGCAGTTCACCCGGTCCACCACTTCGGTGCCGACGAGGGTTTGGTTGTCCCAGGCGAAGAAGTTTTCGACAACGTCGGCATAGGAGAGATCGCTGCCGAACAAGGCTTCCTTCATCTGCGCGGCGTTGAGGGTGCGCACGGTGTTAGGCGGGGTGAAGAGCGCACCGCTGGCGGCACCATTTCCCGACTGTTTGACGAGGACTGCTTCGCCGAGCCGTTCCTTGGGCCACAGCACCTGATAGACGACTTCGGTGGAGCCTTGGGTGCGGCGTTGTTTGATCTGGAGTTGCAGGGAAAACTTAGCCGCACCGGCGGCGGGCTTCGCACTCAGCTTGAGGCGGACGAACGATGAGCCGTCTTGTTGCAAGGCACTGAGTTGGGCGGCGAGATCTTTGGCCGAGATCGCGGGTGCTTCGGCAGCGTGGGCTGGCAGCGCCAATAGGGCACATGAGACGACGGTGCGGGCGATCAAACGTCGGAGAGTTTTCATGAAAATAGGGTGGTCGTGGTTAGCCCTGCATCGCCAAGCTGGGGGTGAGCCGTGAACTGCGCCATGCCGGATAAAGTCCGCTAACGACGCCGACAATGACGGCGATCGCAACTGAAATGATCATCAACTGCGGGCTCAGATCGGGCTCTAGCAGACCGTGGATGGCGGGCAGAGTTTCCATCACTTTGACCCCGGCGGTGCCGATCAAGACGCCGCCGATGCCGCCGAGAAATCCCAGCAACGCGGACTCCCACAGGACCATCCGGATGATGCGGCTGCGTTTCCAGCCGATGGCTAACAGGATGCAAATCTCTTGTTTCCGCTCGAAGACGGTCATCAACATGGTGTTCATCACGCCGAGCACACCGACGATCACCGCCAGCAACGAGGTGCCCCAACTCATGGCGCTGATAAATTTGTAAGCTTGGCTGTTACCCACATTTTCACCGGCCGGCAGGGCGCGGACTTCCGGGACGGCGGCGTTGATGCTGGCGCAAAGTTTTTTCACGTCGTCCTCGCTAGCACCCGGAGCGGCGCGGAGGTCGATGATGTTGATCTTGTCCTCGTTGCCCGACATTTCCTGATAGAGCGGCAACGACAAGATCACCGAGCCGTTTTCCACCATCGCCCCACCATCGACGATGCCCACCACGGTCAACTCGCGGGCCTCGATCTGGATGGGATCGCCGAGCTTTTTCTTAAGCACCTCGGCGGCGCTTTGGCCGAGGACGACGGCGGGTTCCAGCGCGCCGTTAGGCATGCGGCCGGAGATGAGCTTAAGATTCTGCCAGGAAAATCCGCCCCACTCGCGGGCGGAGACGATCATCATCGAGGAGTCCTCGACGCTCGTTAGATCGACGAAGATCGAGCAAGTGGCGGCGACGCCAGGGATGGCGGCGATACGGTCGCGCACGGTGGCGGCGAAGGGCTTGGGCGCGAGTGCGCTGCCCATATTACTGACCACCACATCGGTGCCGCGGGCCGTCATGCCCTTGGCCCAGCTTTGCTCGAAGCCGCGTGAGATGCCCACCAGCGTCACGACGGCGGCGATGCCGATGGAGATGCCCACCAGGGTGAGGCCAGTGCGCACTGGCCGCCGCAGCAGGCCCCGATAGATGATGGTGAAAAATGTCATGCGAGGGTGTCGGTGATGATGTGGCCGTCCATCATGTGGATCGTCCGCGAGGCGCGGGCGGCGATGGATGGATCGTGGGTGACGAGCACCAGCGTCATGTTTTTCTCGCGATGGACGCGGACGATTAGATCAAGGATGTGGTGAGCGTTTTCGCTGTCGAGATTACCGGTGGGTTCATCCGCGAGGAGGACGGAAGGGCCGTTCGCAAGGCTGCGGGCGATGGCGACGCGCTGCCGTTCGCCGCCGGATAGCTTGGTGGGGAAATGGTCAAGACGATGCTCCAGCCCCACAGATTTCAAAAGCTCGACGGCTCGCTGCCGCCGCTGGGTCACGGGCCTATCCGTTTCAAACATCGGCAGTTGCACGTTCTCCACGGCGGTGAACGTGGGTAACAGATGGAAGGCTTGGAAAATAATGCCGATCTCCTTGGCCCGGTAGGCGGCGGAATCGGCCATCCCAGAAAGCGACTTGCCGCGGTAGAGCAGGCTGCCGACGCTGGGTAAATCAAGTGCGCCTAACATTTGCAACAAGGTCGTCTTGCCACAACCACTCGGGCCGGTGATCGCCACGAACTCGCCTTGCTCGATTCGCAAATCCACCCCGCGCAGTGCCTTCACCCTGCCATCGTCGAACTCCTTTTGAAGCCCCTTGATGTCATACACCGGCGGCGCAGAGTCGGTGGCTTCAGGAAATATTAGGGACTGTTTCATGGATGCATGGCGGGGTCAGGTAGTTAGGAACGGACCAGATCCGGCGACTGTTAGTGCGGGCTGGACGACCGGTGCCACTGGGCTCCCACCCGCGGATTGGCAAGGCTGCGGAGCAGGTGCCACAAGGCGTGGCTGTAACTTGGAAACGGGTGGATCTCGTCCGGATGCTGCGGCTCTAACTCCGGCGCGAGCCGTGGCAACTCGGCGTGCGGCAGCCCGACGTGCAAGTGGTGCAGGCCATGAAACGGCTCATGCAGCAGGGTGAAGGCGAACAAGCGGCCCGGCCACCCGCGGGCGACGATGCTGCGCGTCGCGCTGTTCACTGTGCTGCCAGTTAGACCGACGTGTTCGATGTATTTCCGCCAGCTCTGGAGGTTTCCCGCGATGAAGGTGGGCAGCAGATACATCCACAGGAAATAGGTCCACACATGGAAGAACCAGACCGTCGAGATGATCCCGAGCCAGACCACGAGCATCAGCGCGAGTTCCTGCCAGATGCGGCGGCGGACCTTCTTGCTGCGGATCGGCGAGCCCTTGCGGAGGAAGGTGCGGAGAAATAAAAATGGCGTAAAAACCAGCCCGCATGTGAGCTCGAGCACCGCCGCGAGGACGCGTGCCCAGCGCGGCGTGGTCGTTAGAACAAACGGCCACAGCTCCTCGTCGCGCTCGGTGGCGAAGTGCGCATGGTGCGACTGGTGCGCCGCCCGATAGAGGCTGAAGCTCATGAAACTCAGCAGGCCGATGAGCACGCCGTCGAACTCGTTGAAGCGCCGATTCCGCCGCAGCAGGCCGTGAGATGCCTCGTGAAATCCGACCGCCGCACCATGCATCAAGTGGCTGATCACTATCACCAGCGGCACGGCAAACCACAACGATGCGCCACTCCGCAAGACCGCGATCATCGCGATCTCGGCGAGCAGTGCCATGATGATCACGATTTGAAATGCTTCGCGGCTCACCCAGTGAGGCGCGTCTGGAGATTCTGATGTTAGAGTGGCCATCATAAGGCGGTCATGAGGGTGGATGTTAGGATTTCCGGTGAGCGACACACGCCCTCCAGAGCAGATAGATAGAGTCGCCCGAGGTTCTGAATTTCCGCCAGCGGGAAGAGATCCCGCCGGAATAACCAAGCGACTTCCAGGGCATCGCCTTCCTCGTTGACCTCGCACGCGAGATCGAAGCGGGCAGTGCCGGTGGAGCGCATCCGCAGCTTGAGGGATAGACCCGGCACCTCCACGTCCGGCACCGGGTGGTTTTGCAGGGCGAAGCGCATTTCAAACACCGGGTTGTAGCCGGGCGCCGACGCGCCGCCCACCGCGCGGGCCAGCTCGGCGAAGGGCATCGCATTCGCGAACGCATCCACTGCCTTCAAATGCACGCCATCCAGGCTGCTAGAAAATTTACGCGCCGGATCGATCTGTCCGCGCAGCGGCACGATGCCCGAGCAGTAGCCCATCGTCTCGCGCACCGCTTGCTTGCCGCGATTCGCCACCGGTGTGCCGACGACGATGTCATCCGCACCGGTCCATTTTGAGACGGTGACTTGGAACACCGTCAGGAGTGTGCTGAACAAGGTGGCTCCATGGCGGCGAGCCAGCTCTCTAACTGCCCGCCCGAGTTCGGGTGAGACATTGAAAACACTGCGCTGCAGCGCACCGGAAATCACCTTGGGCTTCACCGGCGGACTCCACAAGCGGGGCGCATCCGCTAGATTGGAGCGCCAATACTCGGCGCGTTTCCCCAGCTCTGCGGGTTTCCAGAAAGCCCGCTCAGCAGCGCCCCACTCCGTGTAGGATAGCGGCACTGGCGGCAGCGGGGCGGTGACTCCTCTCACCAGCTCGAGATAGGCCTTGAAAAGATCCTGGACGAAAACTCCGAGGGTCCAACCATCGGCAATCGCATGATGAATCGCGAACACTAACACATGATCGTCCGCCGAGCGGCTGAAGACTTCCGCCCGATAGAGCGGCCCCTGCACGAGGTCGAATGGCTTGTGGAAAATCTCCGCTGCCAGCTCCTCAATGGCTTCCGGCGTGCGCTGGGACGGTAGCAGTTCGCGGAAGACCAAGGCTGGCTTGCCGGACTTGCGGATCATCTGCATCGGCTGGTCCTTGCCGGGCAAGAACGAGAGCCGGAAGACCTCTTGCCGGTCCACCACTTTTTGTAGGGCAGCCTCACTGCCCTGCGGCGTCAGCAGCCCGCGGATGTGTATCATCGCGCAGATGTTGTTCGAGACATCCGCCGGCGGCACGGGTGAGGTTTCCCACAATTCCCGCTGCGGGAACGTGAGCGGCTGGAGCCGGATCTCGCCGCTCTCTAACCACTGCTTCAGCCGTGCTCGATTATCTTGGGACATGCGCGATGGTTAGACTCGGGTTTCTAACTCCAGCTCCACCGCAGCCGGTGATTCCTCACCTAGCAGCAGGCCGATCTGTTCATCGGACAATGCTTCCAAGTCCACCTTGTCGGCGGATTCAGGTGCCGCGACGACTGCCTTGGACGGCCCGTCGGACGCGCCGCCCATGTGCTCGGAAATCAGTAGCGCGATCTGGCCGATGGTGCGGGCGCGCATCAAACTCGCCGGTGGCAGCGCCACGCCGATCGCACTTTCGATCGAGTTTTCGATTTCCACCGCCATCAGCGAGTCCAGCCCGAGGTCGGTTAGAGGTTGATCGAAGCGCAGTCCCTCCGGTTTCACCCGCAGCACTGAGCCGACGACGTCGCGCACCGCTTGGCCGATCACGTCGATCCGATCTTCCGCCGAGGCGGCTTCGATTTTGACGCGCCAGTCGCTTTTTGCGCCGTTGTTTTCCGGCCCTTCGACGCCTGCGGCGAAAATATTTTCCAGCAGAGGACTCTCTTGGCTGCCGCGGAAGGATTGCCGCCACTTCGACCAATCGACCCGCAGCGCCATCGCTTGGGTGGTGCCAGCGTTGAGGAATGACTCCATCAGCACGATCACCTCGCCGGGCGTTAGAGGGGTGGTGCCTTGGCGGGCAAGATACTCGGCGACTCGCTCATTGCGGGCCACATAACCTTCGCCACCGAGTGCGCCCCAGTTGATCGCGAGTGCGGGCAGCCCCAGCGACAGACGGTGATGGGCGAGCGCATCGAGGAACGCATTGGCCGCCGCGTAGTTGGCTTGGGCGGAGTTTCCGAAGATGCTAGAGACGGAGGAAAACATCACGAAGCAATCGAGATCCATGGCGAGCGTGCCTTGGTGCAGCAGCCATGCGCCATGCGCCTTGGGGGCGAGCACGCTGCGCATCCGCTCGCGGTTGAGCACGGAGATCGGCGCGTCGTCGATGACCATCGCGAGGTGGAAGACGCCCTTGAGAGGAGTCGGGCCAGTTGAAATTTCCGTGAGCACGCGAGTCACGTCTTCGGGAATTCCAGCATCTGCTAGAAGCACCCGCACCTCGACACCGCGGGTCTGAAGTTTCACCAAGAAATCCTCCGCTTCTGGCGTGGAAGCTCCGCTGCGGCCGGTGAGCACGAGGTGTTTCGCGCCGCATTCCACCAGCCATTCGGCCAGCACTTTACCGAAGCCACCGAAGCCGCCGGTGATCAGATAGCAGCCGTTAGAATCCACCTCGAAGGCGGGAGCCAGCGGTTCACCGCGTCTTGCGACGAAGGGTTCCGGGAACGAGACGATGACCTTCCCGGTGTGTTTGCCTTGCGCCATGTTGCGGAATGCAGAGTCGATCCGGCACGCCGGAAATGAGCGGAATGGCAACGGTTGCAGCGCATTCTGAGCAACCAGCTCGGCGATGGTTCCTAGCAGATCGCGGGTTTGCGCTTCGTCTCCGCTGAAGATGGCGTCCATCGCGACCACATGAAACGAGGCGTTTTTGCGCAACGGCCACAGCGGGATGCGCGAGTTTTGATAGATGTCGCGCTTGCCGATTTCCACAAAACGTCCGAACTGTGCGAGGCAGGAAAGACCCATCGGGATGGCTTCTGCGGAGAGTGCGTTGAGCACCACGTCCACGCCCTTGCCGTCGGTGATTTCCATCACATCCTCCGCGAAGTCCGCGCGGCGGGAGTCGATGACGTGGGCGACGCCAAGGACTTCTAGCAGCGCACGCTTGGCCGGACTGCCGGCACTGGCAATGACCTCCGCGCCGAGATGATGGGCGATCTGGATCGCCGCCATACCGACACCGCCGGCACCGGCATGAATGAGGATACGCTCGCCCTTTTTCAAGTTGGCCACAGTTTTGAGCGCGTGCCATGAGGTCATGAAAACCACGGGCAGCGTCGCCGCTTCTTCGAATGTTAGCCCGTCAGGCATGATCCGCACATCGCCGCCGCGGGCCATCGAGTGGGTGGCGAGGCCGAACACCGCGAGGCCGAAGACTCGGTCGCCCGGCTTCACATGAGTGACGCCTGCGCCGACTGCCTGGATGATGCCGGCCACTTCATCGCCGAAGATTCGCGCGTCCGCCGTCTCGGCCGGATAGAGTGCGAGCGCCTTGAGCACATCGCGGAAATTCATCCCAGCGGCCATCACCTTGATGACCACCTCCCCCGCGCCGCAGGGCGGCAAGGCGAATGGAACGAGCCGCAGCGCGTCTAGTAGCCCGCGCTCGCGGGACTCTAACCGCAACGGCACCGCGCGATCTAGTAACTGCTCGCGCGGCTGCAAACCCCGGTTGATGCGGCGGACGTAGCGCGCCTCGCCGCGGAAGGCGATCTCGCGCTCGGCGTCTTTTTGCTGCAATTCATTCCACAGTAACAGATCGTCCGCAGCCGCAGTGGCGGCTGGTAGATCGATGCCACGGCAGGTGAAATTTGGATACTCGTTAGCGATCACGCGCATCAGCCCGATGGCCGGTGCTTGCGCCAAGGCCAGCGGTTGATGGAGGCCGACGGCTTGCGCACCGCGCGTCACCACGTCGATCCGCAGCTTGGCCGCAGGGTTTGAAGCGTTGAGGGCTTGCGCCAAATGGAACAAAGCATCAGTGCCTAACATCGCCGCGTGTCTGCTCGAGTCCGGCTCCGTTTCGTCGAGGCTCCAGAGATAGACGAAGCGCTCGGGAGTCTCCTCGGCACAGGCTTCGAGGAGTTGTTTCCAGTCCTCGGGAGCTTCCGCGCTGACGGTGAAAGCGTCAGCTCCAGCAGCCGCGAAGGCAGCACCCCGGCGGACTAACCGGCAGCGCACGCCGCTGGCGCGAAGCTGTGCGGCAAGCGTATCGCCCAGCGCGGAGGCGTCCGCAAAGACGAGCCACGACTTTTCCGCAGGGGCCACCACGTCGTCAATGGCCAGCGTTTCAGGCTCGATCCACGGTTTGCGCGCCATCAGCCCGATGAGGCTCTCCCCGCCGTGCGAACGGGCGAGGCCGGACAAGGAGCCGGTTTCGCTGAAGCCTGATTCGCGGAGGACGGCCTCCCATTGCGAGCGCTCTAGCAGCGGATGCGTCGGCCGCAGATCGTGATCGGTGAAGCGCCACCAGCCGCCAGTTAGACCGAAGACCGCGTTGAGCCACAAGTGCGGCGTGGCGACATCGACAAATAACAGACTGCCGCCGGGAGCTAGCAGATCGTTGATGTTGCGCAGCGTGTTCCGCACGTCGCTCACGGCATGGACCACGTTGGTGCCGAGGATGATGTCGAAATGGCCCGCCTCGAACTCCTGGTCCGTGCCGGGTTTTTCGAGGTCGAATTGCTTGAACTCCACCTCGGGAAACGCCGCCAATTTCTGCCGACCTGCGGGAAAGAACGCGGCCGAGATATCGCTGAAAACGTAGGAATGCAGGCCGCGCCCGAGGAGCGGCAGCACTTGTGAAGCCAGCCCGCCAGTGCCCGCGCCGATTTCAAGAATCCGCAGTCCGCGCCCTTCCGGCAAATGACTGGCGGCTTCCGCGACGGCGCTGCCGATGGCCGCGAGCCATGGACTGGTGACGAGGCCGTCGCCATAAAATTGATCGAGAAGTTCTGCGCCGCCGCCGGTGAAGAGCACCTGCACGGCTTCCTTTTCGCCGCGCATGATGGGGCCGAGTTCGGCACAGGTCGCGCCGCAGAGCAGAGCCTCCGGCAAATGGCCGGGGTATTTCCCGATGCTAACACCTAGCAGGTGCGCGGCGGAATCTGCGGCACTGATGAAGGCTGCGGTTGGGCGATAGCTCACACCTGCTTTGACGAGCATTTTTTGCTCCACCAGATTGTCAGCAAGTTGGTGGAAGGACGCTCTCATCGACTCAGCGACGCCAAGCGATTCTGCGGTGAACGATTCGTTGAGGTGAATGCCGGCACCCATTTCACGCAGGCCATTGGCAACTTGCGCGGCTGTTAGCTCGTCGCCCGCGACGCTTGCCGCGTCGAGATTTTCGCGGCCGCGCATGTCGAGGACGAGGTCCAGCGACTGGCGGGCGACTTCTAGCAAGCGGGCCAATGGCAGCGGCTCCGTGGCAGCGACCACCGCCTCCGACGCGGTTTTTTCCCACGCCACATGATAGACTAGGTCGCGACCCTTGCCGGTTTTCCCAGTGCGGCGGCCACCCTCCACGCTGATCGCGCGGAAGCCGTCGATGCGGACGCAAGGCCTGCCCGCTTCATCAAATAGGTCGATCCCACCTTCTACGAGTTCGTCATTGGCGACCTTCACCCCAGCTCTAACAAAGCTGGAAGCTCCGGGGGTGCGGAGGAAAAGAATTCTAGCAAAACGCACCGGCAGCCGCAGCCCGGCGGTGCGTCCCTCGACCGTGGCGGCTCCGGCGGAGAAAATTTGCAGCGCACCGTCGAACAATACCGGATGCAGCGGATACTCGCTCGCGCGGGCGGCGATGGCTGCTGATAGAGAGACGCGGCCTGCCGATTTCCCACCGCTGGCGGCTAGCTCGCGGATCGGCCGGAACTCCTCGCCGTAGCGCAATCCCAAGTCGCTCATGTGGCCGTAAAACGTGTCGAGCTCCACGGCATCGAGTTCCAACGGATTTTCCCAAGTGGTCGCAGCGAACGAGGATTCGGTGCGCTCGCCACGCATCGAGCCGACGACGTGGACCGACCAGGAAGCACCGCTTTCGAAGCGGCTCTGGATCGAGAACGTGCGCTCGCCCGGCTCGTAACTCAGCTCTAGCAGCAGGCCGGACGGCGGGTCCGGCAGGATGAGTGGCTTGCGGATTTCGAAATCCTCGACCACGAATGGTTTGCCTTCGAACAACTGGATGCCGGCTTCTAACACCATTT
The DNA here is from genome assembly GCA_043735445.1 of Akkermansiaceae bacterium. Classification (GTDB taxonomy): domain Bacteria; phylum Verrucomicrobiota; class Verrucomicrobiia; order Verrucomicrobiales; family Akkermansiaceae; genus Luteolibacter. The sequence goes on from JAYTEI010000276.1 coordinate 13,190, forward strand.
CCACAAAGCCCGCCGCCGGGAAAATAATCATGTTCTCCACCCGGTGATCCTTGAGGAAAGCCATGTGGCGGTTGTCGAGGCGGGTGATCCAGGTGGGATTCGCCCGCGGCAGGCGGATGTCTAGCAGCCCGCGACCGCCGGGTGATAGACGACCTTCGCGCATCTCGGCAGACTCATTCCACCAGCGGGATTTGTCCCAGGCGTAGGCGGGAAGATCGAGAAACCGGCGTGACGGAGTGATCGCGGTGAAGTCGAGCACGACGCCTGCGAGATGGAGGTCCATCGCAGTTTCTAGCAGCGACTCATGCTCGCGCTCGCGGCGGGCGGAGGCCAGGATGGTGGCCTTCGCGGCGTTTTCCCCGAGGCATTCTTGGATCGAGCGCACCAACGCTGGATGCGCGCCGATCTCTAACCATACGTCCACCCCGGACTCGGCCACCGCGCTGATCGCCTGCGCGAACTCGACCGGCTGGCGCACGCCGCTGGACCAGTGGTCCGCCACGCACGCCGTGCCCGCGAGCCGTCCGCCGGTGACGGTGCTGAAGAATGGCAGCGTCTCTGGGGTGGGAGTTAAATCGAGCAGCGCCGCGTGCAACGCATCGGCGGCGGGCTGCATCATGGCATGGTGAAATGGGTGGCTCACTTGCAGGAAGCGGGCGAAAATCCCCTGCGCTTCCAGCTCGGCGGCGATGGGTTCCAGCGAGGTTCTGAGTCCTGATAGAGTGAGCGATTTGGGGCCATTGAACGCGGCAATGCTCACTGCCGGATCGTGGCGGTCGATCACGGCTTGGGCATCTAACTGGGTCATCCCGACTGCCAGCATCGTGCCGCCGCCGGCCGAGCATTCGTCCATGAATCGACCGCGAAGGACGATGATCTTGGCGGCCTGCTCCAATGTTAGAATGCCAGCGATGCATGCTGCCGCCACCTCGCCGACGCTGTGGCCGACGACCGCTGCGGGCTGCACGCCCCAGGATTTCCAGAGTTCTGCGAGGCCCATCTGCATGGCAAAAATCGCGGGTTGCGAGATCTCGGTGCGCTGCATTTGCGAGGCGTCTTCCGAGCGCGCAAGTTCCTCAGCCAGCGAGAATTTCGCGAACGGCAACATCGCCTTTTCACAGGCCTCGATGGTGGCCCGGAAGACCGGCTCGTGGCGCATGAGTTCGCGACCCATCCCCCACCACTGCGGGCCTTGGCCGCTCATGACGAAGGTCACGCGCGCCGCCTGCTCGGGCCGTGGAGTGAAGGCTGTGCGCAGCTTAGGCCCGGTGTTTTCCAGCGAGTATGCCCCGAGTTCTTGGACCATTTCCGCGACCGAGCGGGCAGTCAGCGCGAGGCGGTGCGAGTGGTGGTTCCGGCGGGCACCGAGCATGTAAGTTAGATCCCGCAAGGTCGGTGAAATGCCGGCGGGTTTCGAGGGGTCGTCCAGCCATGCGCTCAGGCGCCACGCCGCCGCTAACAGTGACTCCTCGGAACGGGCGGAAAGCACCAGCGGCCACGCACGATCCTCGTCGGATAACGGCGCAGCCGCAGCGGCGGGCACCGGCGGCTCGGTGAGAATGACGTGCGCATTTGCCCCGCCGAAGCCGAACGAGTTCACCCCGGCGGTGCGGAGTCCGTTGATGTTAGGAAACGCTTCGTTCTCCACGGCGACGCGGAGTTTCAGCCCGGCGAAGTCGATGTTAGGATTCGGATTCTCGAAATGCAGACTGGCGGGAATCCGCCCGTGCTTGAGGACCAGCGCAGCCTTGACCAAGCCAGCCACACCGGACGCGGTTTCCAAGTGACCGAGATTGGTTTTCACCGAGCCGATCACTAGCGGCTCCTCGC
>JAYTEI010000277.1:0-6806 GCA_043735445.1 Akkermansiaceae bacterium
AGAACCGCGCTCGTGTTTTGTTCTGGATCTTGAGTAGTTCCGACAACGCCAACTTGGTCGAAGTTTGAAAAGGCCATATCCAGTCCCATGGAGATTGAACCTATCAGCAGGCTGCGATTCAAAGACGAAGAAACCGACCAACTGTTGATCACGTAATTCGTCTGCGTTGGAGACGGAACCACTCCAGACTGGATCGAGCCACTCCACGACCACAGTTCATTGATGTTGTAGGATGCGCTGAGACTTCCGGTGAAATTAAGTTTGGCAGCTTCGGAATCCCTAGAGTTTTGCGAGGATTGCAGTCCGAATGATCCCGCCAACCGAAGTTTTTCAGCCGCCTTGTAGCTGGCCTGGATAGCGAAGCCCAGGGAATCACGGGCTCCGGTGTTGTCTGATTGGCTTGTCGAGTAGCTGAGACTTGGACCAAAATTGAAAAGCTCGGTTGCAGCCCAAGATCCGCCGATACTTACCGAGTAATTGCTAAATCCGACAATCGAACTCTGCCCGTAGTCCACCAAGGAGGGAGCCCAATTGGCAAACACTGAAGTCCGAGGAGCGAGCTGATAGGTTCCCGAAATTCCGAAACTTAATTGCGATCCAGTGACAAATCCTCCGGCAAATCGATCAACGCCAGATTGCTGCGTATAGCCGCCATAGGCGCTGATCACCGTTCTCGATCCAGAAATGACCAAGGAAGCGTATCCCGATTGATCAACCCCGTTGAGATTGCTGTTGTTCAGGTAGCTTACCGCTTTGGGTGAATAGCCGGCGGTAAACAAGATTCTTGCGCCACCTTCAGGATCCGTCGAGTAGCCGAGACTTGGTGAAATTTCGGTGGATAATTCACTCTCCTGATTATTTTCTGATTGGAAAAAATTGGAGTTGTAACTGGATTGAAGGCTGATCCCGCCGCCGATTCCTCCTTTAAATCCCTTCCCAGCGTTGATTTCCAGAGGTTTACCGAATGGCAACGGGCCGTTAACTCCAAACGGATTTGAATTCGCGAATCGAATCGTAAAGTCCTGAGCGCGAGTTGAGCAACACGCTTGGATAGAAACCAACGCGGCGAAAATCGCAACTTTCAGTGAGGAAAACCGAGGGCAGTCAAACATTCTACTAAGAGATCTTAAAGAGCGGGAGGATTCCTAGAGGGCGACATACCCGGTGTCAATCCCATTACCGAAGGTTGCCGGCGATTGGGTGCATGACAAGAAAGTCATGAGACCTTGGACCAGCGTCGGGCTTCTGCGTGGCGGGCGGCGAGGATTGGGCGGCGGGTTTGCCAGGCAGTTTCGAAGTGGGGGCTTTTGAGCAGGCAGTGAAGTTGCGAACGCGCTTCGAGTGGCAGGCCGGTGAAGATGGTGAAGATGGTGGCGGCTTGCTGATAGGATTCACCGGCGTTGGCGGAGGCTTCGCAGATGAGTTTGGCGAGGGCTGGGGTGTGGTGCTCGGTGAGGTCGAGGGTGAGCGGGGCGCGACCGCTGTGGCTGTTGGCGTGGTGAAAGTAGCGGCGCTTGAGGGTGATGGGGCCGACGAGGGTTTGGACGGGGATGGGGCGGTTGTTGTGGACGGTTTCGCCTGGAAGCGGGGCGGTGTCGTCGGGGAGGGAGACGTTTCCTCGCGAAGGACAGTTTCCAATCCCTCAATGACCAGGGTGCTGACAGATGTTTGTCGGTAGGCGGCTGCTGACTGAGGACTTTCTAACAAATCCTCGGGTAGATCGATCACCGTTTTCATGACTCTATCAATCCGGGAAATACCAGCTTGCGACAAGCGACGCGTAATCACCCAACCAAATGCGCACCCAGCGACGGGCGGGAGGCGAAGATTTGCGGCTCGATGCCGGTGGCTTTTTCATACTCGGCCGCGAGGGTCTTGGCAATGTCCGCTGCTTGGCGGGATTCGCAGAGGGTGACGGTGGAGCCGCCGAAGCCGCCGCCGGTCATGCGGGCGCCGATGACGCCACCGTTGCGGCCGATCTTGCGGGCGATCTCGACCATGATGTCGAGTTCCTTGCATGAGACTTCGAAGTCGTCGCGCAGGGAGTCGTGGCTGGCGGCCATTAGCGGGCCGAGGGTTTCGAAATCATTTCTAGCAAGTGCGGCGGCGGCGGCGATGGTGCGGGAAATTTCTCCGACGACGTGACGGGCACGGCGGTTGATGGGATCGCCGAGTTTTTCCCAATTTCCCTGCACATCTGCGGCAGTGACATCGCGCCATGAGGCTTTACCGAGGATGGCTAGGCCGTCCTCGGTGTGCTTGCGGCGGCTGGCGTAACCTCCATCAGACAGTTCGTGGTGGACCATTGTGTTAGCGATAAGCACCGTTAGATCGGGGTTGTCAAAGGGGACCAGCTCGGGCTCGCCGGTGAGGCAGTCGATGAGGACAAGCCGGTTCGGTTTGCCGAAGGCGGAGGCGAATTGGTCCATGATGCCGCAGGGGACTTGGGCGAAATCGTGCTCGGCTTTCTGGCAGAGCAGCGCCTTTTCGCGAGTCTGGAGGCGGGTGTCTAGCAGACCTTCGAGAAACGTCGCCATCGCGCATTCAAGCGCGGCGGACGATGATAGACCCGCGCCGCCGGGGACGGAGGAGAGGATGTAAGCGTCAAATCCCGGGATGTGGTGGCCGCGGTCTTGGAAGCCGCGGATCACGCCGCGCAGGTAGTTTGCCCATTTCGGCTGGCCGACTTCCTGAGGTGCGGTGAGGTCCAGAAGTGCGATATCGGTGCCGATGGCAGAGGTGATGCGAGCCTCGTTGGTGCCGTTTGCGCAGCCGGCGATGACGATGTAGCGGTCGATCGCGAACGGCATCACGAAGCCGTCGCAATAGTCAATGTGCTCGCCGATGAGATTGACGCGGCCCGGCGCGGCGGCGGTGATGGTGGCCTTGGCATGGAAGCGGTCGGCAAGTCCGGCGGCGGCGTCAGTAACAAGATCGCTGAGGTCTGGATTGAGCTGGAGCATGGAAATTGCGGGGTTAGGTGGGTTCGGCGGTGGACGGTTGGTCAAGGCGGCGGCGATAACTTTCGACAGCCTGACTCCAGACGCCGTGCATGCTTTCCGCCGGTCGCAACCAGACGGCGCGGTGCATCATGAGCATCGCGGGAGCGAGGTAAAGAAGATCGGAAATTTCGTTTTTTGAAAGCCCGGCCGGGCCTTCTTTGAGGCACAGTTCGGCTAGAGTTTCATCGCCCGCGGTCATCTCGGATTGTTCAAGCAGGGAAACGTGGACGCCGTTGACGTATGGATCGACCACGGCCGCAACGACACCGCGGCGGGCGTCGAGAGAGGCATCGAGCGCCGGGTCCACAGCGGCAACGGCGTGGTCCGCGAGGCGGATGACGCTGGGCGGACTAAGTTCTTCTGGGGTGGCTAGGATCTTGTGACGGCGCAGCGCCCGACCGTAGCGCGAGCGGCTGGTCCAGACGGAAACGGGGGCGGAAAAGACCAGGCCAGCGAGAATCGGCGTCATCCAGAGGACGAAGGAGTAGTTCGGTTCCGGTTTGTGGTTGTAGCCGATGTAAAGCGCCACGGTGGTCCATGCGATTCCGAGAAGGGTTTGTACGGCATGGAAACGGAACGCATCGCCCCACGCGGTGCCGTCAGTTTCGCGGTTCTGATTTCCCCAACCGACCGCCCGGCCGAGGATGATGCTGAGCACCATCATCGAGTGGGCGACCATGATGCACGGCGCTAACAGCATGGAGACCATGGTTTCGAGCGTCGCGCCGACGACGATGGGGATGGCACCGCCGAACGAGCGGCGGATGGACGGGGTGAGGATCGCGCCGGTGACGGCGAGGATTTTCGGCAGGAAGAGCAGGGCGAAAATAACCGCTGTTAGGATGATGCTCTGTTGGATCCCGTCGATGTGGAACCAGCGGGCGGCGTAGTTTTCAAACGGAAGTTGACTCAGTTCGCTGGAAAAACGGTCCCACGCGACCCAAGTGCCGAGGATGAGAAATAGCCCCCACAACGGGCTGCCGAGGTAGGCCATGATGCCCATGAACAAATGCATTCTCACCGAAAATGGCAGCTTGCGGGCGAAGATGAGCCACAGGTGCTGGAGGTTCCCCTGGCACCACCGGCGGTCGCGGATGAGGTGGTCCACCAGCGTCGGCGGCGCTTCCTCGTAGGTGCCCTCGATGTCCCAAGCGAGCCAGACTTCCCAACCTTGGCTAACCATTAGAGCGGCCTCGACGAAGTCATGACTGAGAATCCGCCCGCCGAATGGCTCGCGGCCGGGCAGCGCGGGCAGCTCGCAGAACTCGGAAAAAGGCTTCACTCGGATCAGCGCATTGTGGCCCCAGTAGCTGCCGCCGCTGAGCTGCCAGTAGTTCAGCCCGCGGATGAATAAGGGGCCGTAGAGCCGCATCGCGAACTGTTGGAGCCGGGTGAAAACGGAGTTTCCCCGGATCAATCGCGGCGGCGTCTGGAGAATCCCTAACCGCGGATAGGCTTCCATGATGCGGGTCATCTTCACGATGTCGGCACCGTCCATCAGGCTGTCCGCATCGAGCACTAACATCGCCTCATAGCCGCCGCCCCAGGTGCGGACGAAGTCGCCGATGTTACCGGCTTTGCGGTTTTCATTGGTCTTACGGCGGCGGTAGTAGATGCGCCCGAAGCCGTCGAGGCGTCGGCAGAGATTGGTCCACGAGGTTTCCTCCATCACCCACAGATCGAGGTCGCGGGTGTCGCTGAGGATGAAGAAATGGAAGGAATCGAGATTGCCGGTGGCTTCGATGGAGCGGTAAATGGCCTCGATGCGGGCGCAGACTTTCACGCTGTCCTCGTTATACACCGGGATGACCACGGCGTGGCGCTTGACGAGCGGGCCGGTTTTCCCCTCGGCCAGGGTGCTGATTCTCACGGAGCGCTTGCGGCCCAGCAACATGTCGAACGCGCCGAAAATTGCGTGAAACGAGCCGAGCACGAGCAGCCCATTCAAGATCACGAAGATCGCCAGCAGCGGATAGTGGGCTTTCTGATAGCCCATCCGCCAGAATAAGTCCGCCAGCCACAGACTGGCCGCGACGTTCACCACCACGACCGTGCCGAAAAATAGCAGCCGCCGCAGCACCGTGCGGAACTTGCCGAAAAATCGCGGGGCGGAGTCGCGCGGGGGTAAGTCGGAATTTTCCATTAGAAAAGGATGAACCACACGGTGACCACGAGCAGCACCACTAGCAGACCGGTGAACATCAGGCGGATGATCGGGCTGCGATCCATCGTTTCCCACCACTGGGCGGCACCGCTGCCGATGGCATTCAGCTCTAACGGCTTCGGAACCATGGTCAGTGTGGCGAAGCGCGGGCCGGCGGCGAGGTAGGATTTTTTCATGGCCTGGACGAATTCGGGTGGCCACGGCCTGGGTGTTAGGAAGACGCCTTGCCAGCGGCCGGGCATCTCGGCGAGCAGCAGTGCGAGGCGACCCCGCGCGGCGAGTCGGCGGTTTTCCAGTGGCACGTCGAGCACGTCCTGCGTCCACTCGGCCACTTCAGATAGAGCTTCCTCCATCGCCAAGAAGCGCGGGGCTTTGTCCATCTCATCCACCCGCCGGGCGGAGGCGCGCCAGAGTATGCCGCGGACCAGCTCGGCGATGAGCAGGCGATTCCTCAGGCGGAGAGCTTGTAGGTAAGCCTCGACGGCAGCGTAGGCTTCTTCCCACTCATTGAGTTCGCCCTCGCTGAGGGGTCGCAATGTATCTAAGGAGTGACGCGGTGGACCCATGTTTCGGTGAGGAAATTATCTCCGCGTTTCAGACAGCAACGAAGTTCGACCGGACCGACGTCCGCCAGCTTGCCACCTTCCGCGGCCGGGGCGATCTGGAACGCCACGCGCCAGCGGGCCTCCGGCATGGACTGCACCGTGATGCCCTGGATCTTGATTTTGTCAGCACCGGGGCCGGTCGCTTGGACCAGCGGGACGAGCGGTAGATCGCTCTGTTGGTTCAGCGCATTGCCCACGAATTCGACGGCGATGGTGCGTTGTTCTTTTTGCCAATCGTGAACCCCGGTGCGGGTGGCGACGACGTGGCCATCGGCTTGGGAGGGATCCTCGTCGGTGGTCCAATGTTGGCGATAGGCGAACTCAATGCGGTCGCCGGGCTTCGGCGTGTGGGCCGGCTCCCACATCGCCACGGCATTGTCGGCGAGTTCGTTAGTGGTCGGGATTTCCATCAGCATGACGCGGCCCGGTCCCCAATCCGAAGTCGGCTCGACCCACAGCGAAGGCCGCAAGTGATAGGATGCCTCGCCGTCCTCGTAAGCGGAAAAACGGCGGTCGCGCTGAAGCAGCCCGAAGCCATCGCATTTTTCCATTTCAAAAGTGCTGAACTCGAGCTTCCCGCTGTCGTTAGAAAGCGGTCGCCACAGCCTCTCGCCAGTGCCGGTGCGGATTGCGAGGCCGTCCGAGTCATGGACCTCGGGGCGGAAGTCGTCGAAGCGCCGCCGCGAGTTTTCGCCAAACCAGAACATGCTCGACATCGGCGCGATGCCCAGACGTTTCACCGCGCGGCGGGCGTAGAGGAGCGCGCGCACGTCGATGATCGTGGAATTGCCGGGAGTCAGCTTGAACTCGTAGGCACCCGAATAGGAAGGCCCGTCGAGCAACGCATAGATGAGCTCCTGGGTGTCGTTGGCGTCCGGCTTTCTCAGCCAAAATTCACGGAAGCTTGGGAACTCCTCAGTCACCCCCTCGGCACCGGTATCTACGGCGATCCCGCGCGATGAGATTCCATAGCGCTGGCCCTTGCCAACCGCACGCCAGTAGCTCGCGCCTTGGAAGACGGCGAGCTCGTCGAAA
>JAYTEI010000278.1:0-6805 GCA_043735445.1 Akkermansiaceae bacterium
ATTTTTTAATCATGTCCTGGTTTTCTAAGAATTACGAAAAAGCCGCCCTCGGTGGAGCCGTCGCCGTTGCCCTGGGCCTTGCCTACGTGGGGTGGTCCAAGATGGGCAGTGTCGAGACCGACTTCGGTGCCGGCCTCAAAGGGGGCGGCAACAACAACGCCGCCGTCCGTGACGCGGATTTGATCCCCAAGGCTTTATCCTCGCTCACACTCGACCGCGCCTGGACCCAAGCCCTTGTCGGTGACCGACCGGTGGATCTGTTCGTCGGGATTCCATTGTTTGTGCCCAGTGCCGCGCCCGAATCCACCATCGACCCGCGGGGGAAGGACGCGGTCCTCGTGCATCCGCCGATTCCTAACACCTGGTGGCTCGACAATCGTCTCGATCCGGGATTTGGCGATTCGCCAGCGCGTGATCCTGACCAAGATGGATTCTCTAACCTCGAGGAATTCAACGGCAAGACCGATCCTAACAGCGTAAAGTCATATCCTCCGCTCATCGCGAAGTTGATGTATATCCGAGACGAAAGCCTCGGCTGGGTGATCCGTCCGGGCTTTGGCGATAACGGGAAGTTCCCGTTTACCTATCAAGATACCAAGCGCGGCGAAAACAAGACTGGAGCCGCCGATACCATCGAGCCTAACGGGTTGTTCTTTCCCAGAGGCACCATGGCAAACCGTTTCAAACTACTCGGCTCAGAGATTCGGAAGGAACTCAACAAAGCCACCAAGACTGAGAAAGACGTGACCATGGTGCGCATCGAAGATCAGCGCCCTAACAAGAAGGGGATGATCTATGAGTTTCCTTCCCCGCTCTCGGCAGAACGCATGAACGAGCATTTAAAATATGACAGGACCGCGATCCTCTCGTTAGAAGCGCTGGGCCAGCAAGGCAAGGAGTTCAAGGTTGAGGAAAACATGACATTTGCCCTGCCTTCTGATGGCACCAAAAAAGACTATCTTCTCAAATCGGTCGATCCTGGGTCCATCACCGTTGAATACACCAATGCCGCCGGAGAAAAGAAATCCGTCACCATCACCAAGGGCAGCTTGCCCAAAATAGAGGATTAAGTTCCCCGAAAAAATCGCTTTCCAAACCTCGAAAACATCGCCAGAAAACCTCAGCTCACTATGCAAAAAACGCCAATCTATCGTTCCAGTCGCACTGCCCTCGCGTTGATGGCCGTGGCATCTACCATGCCTGTCACCGTAACGGTTGCGACTGCAGGCGAAGGCGGCTCCGGCCTCAGCGGTCTCGCCCAACGTGAAATGATCCGCCGTCAGGATGCCGTCGCAGATGGCGACACCCTGCTCAATGAAGGCCGCGCAGCCTATGCCAAAGGCGACTATCAGCAAGCCGTTGATAAGTACAAGCAAGCCTTGGATCGCCTGCCGAGTGCTCCGATGGTTTCCGACCGCCGCACCAGCTACACCACCCACTACGGTGATGCGTCCGTGGCTCTCGCCATGCAGGATCGTAAGATCGGTAAGTATGCCGAAGCCCGCGTCTTGCTAGAAGGCGTGATCGCCGTGGATCCTAACAATGGCGATGCGAAACGGGAACTCGGTTACCTTGATGATCCAATCCGCACCAACCCAGCGTTGACCTTCGAGCATACCCAAAACGTGGATAAAGTCCGTCGCGGACTCTACACCGCCGAAGGTAATTTCAACTTGGGCAAATACGACGATGCCAAGCGCGAATATAGCAATGTCCTCCGCATCGACCAATATAACTCCGCCGCCCGCCGTGGCCTTGAACAAGTCGCCGTCGCCAAATCCGACTACTATCGCGCCGCCTATGACCACACCCGCGCGGAATTGTTAGGTCAGGTGGATGCTGCTTGGGAACTATCAGTTCCGGCGGACAGTCCGGTGGGTGTTGAAAGCCGTATCGGAGGTGATGACAAGAGCGTGGGTGTGCAATACATCAATCGCAAACTTCAGACGATCATCATTCCGAAAATTGATTTCGAAGACACCACGGTGGAGGAAGCCATTGAGTTCCTCCGCCTGCGGGCGGCTGAGCTGGATGTCAATGAACTCGACCCCGCCAAGAAAGGCGTCAACTTCGTGATTCGTCGGCCGCGTGCTGCGGCTGCGGGCGGAGGGGCGGCTGATGCCGGAATCCCTGCTGCCGCCGGGGCCGAGACCTTGCCAATGGCCGGCAGTGATCCGGGAACTCTACGCGTGAAAGAGCTGCGGATTCGCAATGTGCCGTTGGCAGTTGCTCTCAAGTATATCTGCGACCAAACCAAGCTCCGCTACAAGGTGGATGACTTCGCCGTCACCTTGGTCCCCGCCACTGAAAGTGGTGAAGAAAGTTTCACTCGCCCCTTCCGGGTTCCTCCTGATTTCCAATCCGCCCTTGACAGCGGTGGCGGAGACGCCGGCGGCGGCGCCGCTGCGGATCCATTTGCCGAGCCGAAGGCCGGTGGAGCGACTGCCCTAGCGCCGCGTAAGCCAATTACCGAATTGCTCAAAATCCAAGGCATCGTCTTTGCTGAAGGAGCTTCGGCCACTTTGACCGGCGGCACACTGCTAGTCACCAACACTCCAGGGGAACTCGATAAGGTTGAGCAACTCGTCCAACTGTATAACAAGGCTCCGAAGCAGGTGAAAATCACCACCAAGTTCGTCGAAATTTCTCAGGAAAACAACGATGAGCTTGGGTTCGACTGGATCATCAGCCCATTCGGCCTTTCTAGCACAGTCTTCGGCAGCGGTGGCACGATTGGTAACCAAGGTGGCCGCACCGGTGCCGACTTCATTAGCCCCGTCGCTGGAACTTCCGTGGAAGGCATCCCTGCGGGTAACAACCAGTTCACCCAGTTTGGCACCACTAACGGCCTGCGCAGTGGTGACCAAGCGATCAACCGCAATAGCATCGACGCGATCCTTAACAATCCCGGTCGCACCGCCCAGCGGGCCAATGTCGCTCCCGGCATTGCCTCTCTAACCGGTCTGTTTTCGGACGGCCAGGTCCAGTTGATCATGCGCGGACTCGCCCAGAAAAAAGGTGCCGATTTGATGACCGCACCGTCGGTGACCGCCAAGTCGGGTCAAAAGGCGACGATCGAGATCGTCCGTGAGTTTATCTACCCAACCGAATACGAGCCCCCGGAACTTCCAAACAGCACCGGCAGCAGCTTCGGTGGCGGCATCTTCGGCGGCATTGGCGGCGGTGGCGGCGGCGGCGGAAGCTTCCCCGTGACGCCTGCGACGCCGACTGCGTTCGACACCCGCAACACCGGGGTGACTCTCGAAATCGAACCGACCATCGGTGAAAACGATTTCGTGATCGACCTCCGCTTCGTGCCGGAAATTGTCGAGTTCGAAGGATTCATCAACTACGGCAGCCCGATCCAATCGTCATCGACTGACGCCTTGGGCAATCCGGTGACCAACGTGATCACCGAGAACCGGATTGAAATGCCGGTGTTCTCCGCCCGCCGGGTCAACACTGCGCTAACCATTTATGATGGTTACACCGTCGCGGTCGGTGGCTTGATTTCCGAGAATGTGCAGAACGTCGAGGATAAGGTGCCGATTCTGGGAGATATCCCGATCATCGGTCGCCTGTTCCAAACGAAGGCGGAGAATCGCATCAAGAGCAACTTGATCATCTTCGTCACGGCGCAGATCATCGACGCAACGGGCCGTCCACTCCGCGGCGCGGACGCCGGCAGTGCGATCCCCGTTTCAACGGGTGCTGGCGATCTCGGTCCTTCGGTACTTCCTCCGATCGACTTGCCGACCCAATAGTCGGCTCCTAACGAAACAAATTCCCTAACGGGGCGAAGGCGTGATCCTTCGCCCCGTTTTGCGTGGTCCGTTCTGTTCTTGATCTGGTGGCGCGTTCTCCCGATTCTCCGGCCCATGCGAGTGATGGCACTGACAGGCGGAATCGCTTCGGGAAAATCCACGGTGTGTCGCTTGCTCCGCGAGTGGCTGCCAGCGATCACGATTTTCGATTGCGATGAAGCGGTCCATCGCATGTTAGAAGCGGACCCGGCGGTGGCGGAAATCATTGCCACCACATTCGGCGATCACGCGCTCGACAGTGCTGGCCGGATCGACCGCCATTTCCTGCGTGGGCGGGTGTTTGCGGACGATGAGGCCCGGCTCAAGCTCGAGTCCATTCTCCATCCGCGAGTCCGTCAGGAATGTCTTGATTCCTTAGAGCTGGCTGCTACACGAGGGGCGGAATTATTCGTAGCAGACGTTCCGCTGTTCTTTGAGAAGGGATTCGACTTCGGCCAAACCCAAGTGCTCGTCGTCGCTTCATCCCGTTCCACTCAGATCCAGCGGCTCAAGGCACGCAGCGGATTCGATGAGCCATTGATCGAGTCTATTCTAGCTGCCCAACTTCCGATCCAGGAAAAAATGTCCCGCGCGGATGTGGTTTTTTGGAACGAAGGTCCGCCCGCCGTGCTCCGCTCCCAAATCCGTCGTTTCGCCCAAGCATTTCTCATGACTCATCCTACCGAATCCGAAGGCCAAGAATCCTTGGTCACCCCCGCTTCCGCCACGCTTCCGCCTGTGCCAGCCTCCATCGACATCAATCAATTCCGGCTCAAGACCCTCGCGGAACTGCAAGCGATGGCCGAGGCTGTTCCTGCTAGAATCCAGGGCGGCATCCCCAAGAGCCAATTGATTTATGAACTGCTCTGTTATTACGGCCACCAAGGAGTCGGGCTGGTGTGTGAAGGCATCCTCGAGCAGGCGAAGGATAACTTCGCGATGTTGCGCGATCCGCAGCGCAGTTTCCGCCCGGGGCCGGATGACATTCACCTCAGCTCGAACCTCGTCCGCGACCTCGGCCTGCGCGTCGGCCAATCGCTCAAAGTCCGCGTCCGCGCCCCGCGCGAGCGGGATAAATATCTATCAGGCTACGAACTGATCGACGTGGAAGGTCAGCCCGCTGCGGACTATCAGCCGCCGACTGAGTTCGACCGGCTCACCCCGCTTTTCCCAGACCAGCGGATCCACTTGGAAGGGGAGGGCGTGGATTTCCTCGGCGTGCGGGCGATCGACCTGATCGCGCCGTTAGGCAAAGGCCAGCGCGGGATCATCGTCGCTCCACCACGCGGTGGGAAAACGATTCTGCTCAAACAAATTGCCCGCTCGATCCGCCTCAATCATCCAGATGCCGAGTTGATCATTCTGCTGCTAGACGAGCGCCCGGAGGAAGTCACGGATTTCGAAGAGACCGTCGGCTCGCAGGTGTTTGCCTCGACCTTCGACGAGTCGCCACGGCGTCATGCGCAGGTCGCGGATCTCGTCATCGAGCGGGCCAAGCGGCTCGTCGAGCGCGGCAAGGATGTGATCTTGCTGCTAGACAGTCTCACCCGCCTCGCCCGTGGCCATAACTCCGCGATGCAAGGTGGCCCGATCGGCTCCGGCGGTGTTAGCCCGGCGGCGTTGCAGAAGTCTCGCAAGTTTTTCGGCACCGCCAGAAATGTCGAGGAAGGCGGCTCTCTAACGATTCTCGCCACGGCGCTGGTCGAAACCGAAAGCCGTCTCGATGATGTGGTGTTCGAGGAATTCAAAGGTACCGGCAACATGGAAGTGCGGCTCGACCGCGAACTCGCCGAGCGACGGGTTTTTCCCGCGATCCATATCCCGCAGTCCGGCACTCGCAATGATGATCGCCTCTATCATCCGGATGAGTTTTTGAAAGTCGTCGATATCCGCAAGCAGCTCGCTGGGCTGCCCATCGGCGATGCGATAGAGACTCTTCTTTCAAATCTCAAGGCCACGAAAACCAACGCCGAGTTGCTCCTCCGCGGGCTGCGTTGAGGTCGATATTCGGCGGAAATTTCGCGGCTTGGCGCAGGCGTTTTTCGCAGGAGACAACACAGGGGGCAATTGGATTTTTTCAACCACCGATTGCACTGATTAACAGATTAAGAGGCTGTGGGAGTGGCGAAATTCGCAGTCTTGAAATCAGTTAATCAGCGCAATCAGTGGTTAATTCTGGTGTCTAACACGCTCCCTATTCCCTTGTGTAAACCCGGTCATTTTTCCGTCAACTGCTTCATTGACACTGGAATGTCACCTGAATAGCCTCCCGCGCCTTGTGCTGGGCTGGGTGAATCATTTCCCGTGTCCCCGCAGTCAACGCTCATAACTCGATATCACCACAACGATGGCAACCAAAAAGAAGGCCGCAGCACCTGCGGCCAAGAAAAGCGCTCCGAAAGCCGCCAAGTCCGCGGCCAAGAAATCCCCAGCGAACAAGACCGTTTCTAACAAGAAGGTCAAGTATGTATATAACTGGGGAGCTGGCAAGGCAGATGGCAATGGCGGCATGAAGCCCCTCCTCGGCGGCAAGGGAGCCAACCTCGCTGAAATGACCCGGATTGGTCTGCCGGTGCCTCCAGGTTTCACGATCTCCACCGAGGTCTGCAGCTACTTCTACGACAACACGCGGACTTACCCAATCTCGCTTCAGGCTGAGATGGAAGCCGGCGTGAAGAACATGGAAAAAATCATGGGCACCAAGTTCGGCGATGCCAAGGGCATGCCGCTGCTTGTGGCCGTCCGCTCCGGTGCCCGTGACTCGATGCCGGGCATGATGGACACCATCCTCAATCTCGGTCTCAATGACGCCACCGTGCTTTCCTTGGCAGCCGTTACCAAGAACGAGCGCTTCGCATGGGATTGCTATCGCCGCTTCGTCCAGATGTATGGCGACGTCGTCCTCGGTGTTCAGAAGACCGAAGGCGAAGACCACGAGCCATTCGAAGTGGAAATCGAAAATTTCAAACACGACAAATACGGCAAGGACATCGTCGATTCCG
>JAYTEI010000279.1:0-3062 GCA_043735445.1 Akkermansiaceae bacterium
CCCTGATAGGCGGAGTCCAGTTGGAACGTGGCGCCCTCACGGATTTCCGCAGCCGGGGCGTCACCGAAAATATCGGCGTGGAGGTCGCTGAGTTCGTGATCAAGGGTGGTGTCCTTGGTCCCGAGGATTTTCAGGAAATCCGCATGGATCGCCGGATTGTCATCCACGATGAGAATCCGGGAATTGGCGTGGGGAAGTTCTTGGGAATGACTGTTCACGCTGCTGACGGTGGTGGTGTTGGCTGAACAAGGGGCAGCTTCAAGGTGAAGGTGGCTCCATGGCCTGTCCCGGAACTCTCGACGCCAAGTGTGCCGCCCATCTCGGCCGCCGCATTGGCACAACTGTGAAGGCCGAAGCCGTGCCCGCTTTCGCGGGTGGTGAAACCATGGCGGAAGATGCGATCCATATTTTCCCGGGGGATGCCGATGCCATTGTCGGCGATGGCGATGCAGGCCCGGTCCTGATCCACGAAGATGGAAATGCGGAGCGCCTTGTGCGGGCGTCCGGAGTCAACCAGGGCGTGTTTCGCGTTCCGGAAGAGGTTGATGAGGATCTGCAAGGTCTTGTGGCGATCCACGGGAACGGCAGGCAGCGGGCTGAAGTCGCGCTCCACGGTGATCCCGTGCCGGTGAAACGCGTCCAGGTTCATGGAAAGCGCATCATCCACAATTTCGGCGAGTGGCAGGATTTCCAAGGCTCCGCTCATCTTGGCGTAGCCTTGCTGCATGGCCACGATCTTGTTGATATGCTTGATGTTTTGGTGGAGTTGCTCGATTTCCAAGCAAATCTCACCGTCTCTCGCCACCAAGTGTTGGCCGAGTTTCCCAATGTATTCGGGGATCTTCCGGCCGTCCGGATCGCGGGCGAAATATTCGGGGATGGCCCCGTCCCTGGAGGTCAGCAGGGCCGCAAGTTTCTCAAGATCGGAGGCTTTGGATTGTTGCAATTTCTCCGCCATGATCGAGGCCGAGACGTTCACGCTGTTGAGGACGTTGCCCACGTTGTGAAGCACTCCTGTGGCGATCTCCGCCATCCCGGCCTGGCGTGAGGCCTTGAGTAACTTCTGATGGGTTTTCCCCAGTTCCTGCACCGCGGCTTTCCTGGCCGTGATGTCGCGGTAGGTGCCGCAAACGAGTTGTGGCTCGCCGGCTTCGTCGAGCTGGACCGCGCCGCATTCACGAATCCAGACCGTCCTACCGTCAGCGGCGATCATCCGGTAATCCAGGTGATAGGGATTTTTCAGCGAAATCATTCGATCGCTTTCCACGAGCGCCCAGCGGTCGCCAGGGTGAACCTTTTTGTCCCAAAAAAAGCTGTCCGCGATCCACTCCTCGGGCAGATAACCCAGAATTTTCTCACTTTGCTGGCTGACAAATGAAAATTGATGGGATTGGGCGTCAAACTCCCAGACGATTTCTTCGAGGGAGTTGACCAAGGTTTCGAGCTTCTTCTTTTCCGCCCGGATTCCATTCTGGGCGAGGATCTGATCTCTCAGGGCCCGCCGCTCGTCCAGATAACGGACCATGAACACACTCGAAATGGCCAATAGCAGCAACGCGACGGAAATGAAGGCAAGGCAAGTCATCTTGGCTTGTCTCTCGACGGCGGTCCATGCCTGTCCGTCGTAGTCCACGCCAAGGACCGCCTCAACCTTTCCCTGTGAATCGTATATCGGCATCACCGCGCTGACCCAGATCCCCCAGCGATCCGTATAAGGCTTGGGCGAGAATGACTTGCGGCCCTGCATGGCCTGTTCCAAGGACGGCACCAAATCCCCGCCATAGGTTTCACCAATCGCGGTGCGCTGCTCCCGAGGCCCTTCGAACCGGCCATTGTGATCATAGTCGGTTTCTGCATCCACCATGAGAGCAAAACTCCCGTCCTTCACCTTGCGCATTGTGTAGATGTCGCTGGCCGCGGGATTCTCCTCAACCCAGCGTTTGAGAGCATCGATCATCCGCAGGTAGTCCGGATCCGCTGGCGAAGTATCCAGCGTGATCTTGTCATGGCCCAGGTGCTGCATCTCCCTCGCATAGGTCGGAGCGTATCCCTCGATCAGTTGCTGCATCCGCCGGTCCGCCCGTTTGGTCGCCCAGTCGGAGAACAGCGCACCCATCACCAAGATCCCTCCGACAAGCAGCCAAACACCCACCGCCATCCCGGTTCTGGCGCGCCCCCGCCACACCCAGCGGTGGAGGGCGGCGAAAAAAAACAGGAACACCAGCATGACAACCAGATAGACCTGATTCTCATGAATGAACTGGCGAATGGCGTCCATGGACATGTCAGAATTTCGAAAGTGGTGGCGAGACGATAGGAGAACACAAGCTGCGGAGAAGACTTGCGCCCATGGCATCAATTGAACTGAAGGGCCAAAGCTTACAGAACTCGTGAAACTTGTCAAAGAGTCCCGACTATTTGGGGTGCTCAAGCATAGGGGGCGCCACCCTCGCTGAAGTCCTGCGCGACAACGGCTACTCGACCTGGATGGTGGGCAAGTGGCACATGGGCCACCCCGGTCCGACCGCACGCGGATTCGACAATTTCTATGGCATCAAGGACATGCTTGAGAACCCTGTCGTCTAACATGCTGAACCTTTTTTGTAATTTCGGATCCATTCGTAACCCATTCGGGCGCTGGCGGGTTCTCATTTTCTCTCTCGCACTGTAGTTCGCTTGATCCCTAACAATGCCAAGATGTTGCGTCTCCGGACCCTTCCGCGGCCATTTCAGCCTGAGCGTCTTTCCCCACGAGTTGTCACATCACAGACAGCTTGATGATCTAGCAGAAATTTCCGATTTCGCCCTATCACCAGCGATTCACAAGCCCCCCTGTAGCGGCTATCGCGGGCTTTGGCAGGACCAAATCAACGTCGCCGTCCGTCCGCGCCAAGTCGCGCACAAAGGCATCCTTAGCGTTCTGTCCAGACCCTTTGTAGTGGCTATTTCTTATCCGGGAAATCACGCTATAGAACCACATTTGTCTCTACTTATCAATGGGTTAAATCTACCTTGCTGCATCACATCGCCCACGCCACCCATGATCCCCGCAACGAAAAAGG
>JAYTEI010000280.1:0-14805 GCA_043735445.1 Akkermansiaceae bacterium
AGGGAAAAGCCGGTTCCGAGCATGACTCCGCGCGCGACGAGCGAGCAACGATCCGGGGTGAGCGTCGCATCCATGCTCAGCTCGGGCGCGGTCCAGTCGGCCCACGCGAGGTTCTCCAACAGCAATCTAGCAGTCCCCGTCGCGGCGGTGGGGTCCGGGAGAATTTGCTCTAACTCGATGGCCAGCGAGGTGAGCTTCGCGGCAGCCGGGATCTCGATGCCGAAGCGCTTCGCCGTTTGCTCGAGCTGGAGATGGCCCTCGCGCAGATCGACCTTGGCTGAGGCAAGTCCGGGCGCACTGCTGACCACAAACACCGCCTCGCCGATGGCGACCCGCGCATCTAACGACGGCTCGCCACCCGCAGGAAGTGCGATGGCCAAATCACTGACACTCACGCCGGGAAATGGAGCGATCCGCGCCACCGCTAGATTTTCCGGACTCCAAGTGACGGCCGCTAACTGGGCCGGCCACTCGCGGCCAGCGGCGTCGGTGAGGGCACCGATTTCAAGCGTTAGAGCGTCGCTGCCGGGCTTGTGAGTCATGTGGCTCGCGGCCAATCGCAGCACCGGCTGGTCCTCGCGAGTGGCGGCGAGGCTGACGTTTTTGAGCTCAATCTCTAGCGGGACAATGGTGCCCCGGACGGTGCGTAGTGTTTCCACCAACTTCTTGAGATCTAACGGCGGCTTGGCCACAGCATCCTTCTTCAATCCGAGCCGCAAATCCGCGTGGACGCCGTCCACCGTGAGACCTTCTAACCGCCCTTTGACCAGACCCTGCCATTCATAATCCGGGATCACGCGGTCGATGGTGAGCGTGGCGAGGATCGTGTCGCTCTCGATCCGCAGGTCTGAAAACGACAGCCCGCCGGTGAGGTTGCCCTCGATTTTAAAATCCCCGCGCAGGCCGAGGTTCTCCAAATAATGGCGGGCGACGCGCGGTGCGATCCACCGCAAGCCCGGGCCGTTTAGCCAGATCAGACCCAGCACCAGCACGGCGAGAACGATCCACCGCCGAGATTTACGGCGTCGCTGGGGAAGCACTGCGGGGGCTTCGGGTGTGTTTTCAAGGTCCGCCAAAACGCGGGTAACTTGCCCTAACCTGCTGCGAGGTCAAACGCGGGATTCTCCGGGAATTGCCAAACTCGGATTATCCACCTATCTGCTCCGCCCATGGCACCTATCACTTTCACCCCGCTTTACCTGGAACGCGTCTGGGGTGGCCGCGAACTCGAGCGCGTCTATCACCGAGTTTTGCCCGATCCTAACAAGCCCTTCGGCGAGTCGTGGGAAATCGTGGACCGCGAGAACGCGCAGTCGGTGGTGGATCATGGCACCTACCTTGGCAGCACTTTGCACGACCTGTGGACGGGCCACCGCGAGGAAATTTTCGGCGAGGGATTCCTCAATCACCCGCGTTTCCCGATCCTGATCAAGGTCCTCGACGCCCGCGACGACCTCTCGATCCAAGTCCATCCGCCCGCCCATCTAGCGGAAGTCCTCGGTGGCGAACCCAAGACTGAGATGTGGTACATCGCCGACTGCGAGCCAGGGGCGAAACTCTACGTCGGCCTAAAGAACGGCGAGACTCGTGACGATTTCGAGCGCTCCATCGCCGATGGTACGGTGGCGGATCGCGTCCACTCCATCACCCCGGAACCCGGCGAGTCGATCTTCATCGCCTCCGGTCGCCTGCACGCCATCGGTGCCGGTTTTCTGATCCATGAAATCCAACAGAACTCGGACACCACCTATCGGGTGTTCGATTGGAATCGCCTCGGACTCGATGGCGAACCGCGGGAACTCCACGTCGGCGAATCGCTGGCCAGCATCGACTTCCAGGACTTCGAGCCAAGCATGGACCTGCCTGTCGGTGACAATCTAGCAAGTTGCAGCTATTTCAAAACGGACCGGAAATCGCTCTCAGTCGGCCAGACAATTGCCAATCCGCGCGATGACCAATTCTCCATCATCTCGGTGGTGGCGGGGCAGTTAGAGGGTGACGGTCGGCGCTTCAGCAAGGGGCAATTCATCCTGCTGCCACGCGGTGGTGCGCCGCTAACAACCGTGGAAAATAGTGTGGTATTGCAGGTCACTCTGCCGTCGTGAACTGGGGAATTTCGGGCAATCGCCCGAGGCGATCTAGGCCGCCACCTGTCTTCCGGCTTGCCTGATAGCCAATGTTCCGCTTTTTTCCAAGAAATGAACTTCTCCTCCTCCCCCCTGACTATGCTCGGGGTTCTTGCTATTTCGGCTGCACCGCTCGAAGCCGCCTACATCCAAAACATTGCCTTCGGGTATGACGTTTCACCCGGTTTCTCCATCGAGTCTGGGCATTTCGCCATCCAATACCGGCCCGGCTACAATGCGATCAACGGTCAAAATGGCTCCATCGACTGGATGACCATGACGGTGGGGACCCTCACCCGGGATCTCGTGCGGGAGCGGGTGGTCGTCGCAGATCATTTTGGTTTCTTGTTCATTCCGGCCACGGGCCATGTCCAAATTGGCACCATGTCGGACACCTTAGTTGGGTTCGCGCCCGGCTATTTCATGTACAGCATCACTTCCAGAGACTGGGAAATCCGTCATGCGACTTCCCCCGATATATCGCCATCTTCTCCCTACGCGCCGATCAACTACCTGCGCACCGGCAATGTCCAATACGTCCCCGAAAACGGCAGCTCCGGGGCGCTGATGCTCGGTGGACTGTTTTGCCTCGGGATGGCTGCCCGCAATTGGCGGCGCAAAGCTGGCGAATGCTAACCGTCTAACTGCCGGATCCGCTCTAGGTGACGGCCACCTTCGAAACCGGTCGTTAGAAAAACCGCCGTGATCGCCAGCGCGGTGGCCAGATCCATCATCCGCTCGCCCAGCGAGAGCAGGTTCGCGTCGTCGTGCAGCCGGGTGAGCCGCGCGGATTCGAGATTCCAACAGAGGCCACAACCAGGTTCAGTGGTTCCACCATTTCGAAAGACAGGCACCGGTCGGCCTTGGCAAGGCAAGCCCGCCTTCCGAGTAATGCGAGGTGTCGTTGAATAACATCAACCGCGCTCTGACCGGACCCTTGAAATCCACGATGTTCAGCGCGGCGGGATCTTGGTCGAGGTTGTCGCGGTAGCGCCGCGGATCGAACCCTAACAACGAACTCAGCAGCAGCCGGATCGTCGCCTTATGGGAAACTACGATCACCGGACTGCCTTCGTGGCGGCGCACGATTTCGATCAACGCGGGCAACGCGCGGGCGGTGACCGCCAGCCCGCTTTCGCCGCCTTCCGGCGCGAAGGTGTAAGGATCTTCCTCCCAAGCTGCCGCCTCCGCAGGGAACTTTTCCTCCACCTCGTGGCGGGTGAGCTGCTCCCAGTGGCCGTGCGAAATCTCCCGCAAGCCGTCGCGCTGCTGGACCTCCAGCCGATGGGGCGCGGCGAGGATGCTGGCGGTTTCCATCGTCCGGCCGAGCGGCGAGGCATACACGGCAGCAACTGGCAGTTCCCCTAACCGCTCGGCGAGGCGGCGCGCCTGTTGGCGGCCTTCGTCGGAGAGAGGCACGTCGGTCGCCCCGGCGAAGCGGTCTTCCGCGCTAAGCGTGGTCGCCCCGTGGCGGATCAGGAAAATGCGGGTCTGAGGCATTGGCGTATTCGGGATTGGATCTGGAAGTTTGCGGACTCGTGGTTCCCTGCAAAAATGGCAATGAACTCACCTCCTGGTTGAAACCCTAAGCACAAATCCCGCGGAACCGCATCCCCCAATCCTCAGGCTGCCCTGAAATTCATTGCACGTTGCTGCTGCTGGTGACTTTCATCGCCGTGAGGGGAGTCCAACGGCTGACGGTATGGACTGCGGTGGCAGAGCGTAGCGGCGACACCGCCTTAGAAGTTTCCCGACCGTCTCAGCCGGGAGACGAGCCTTAGGATCCGGCTGAGACAGCCGGAACACAACTGAATCCTCGGCCAATTCCCCCTCCTCGAAGATGTTCTGGATGTGCTCGTTGATGGTGCGCACGTCCTTGCCGAACAGTTCCGCCATCAGCTTTTGCGTCAGCCAGACCGTCTCGTCTTGCAGTCTCACTTGCACGCGCTTGCCGCCATGCAAGTGACCATCCACGAGGCGAAGACGCATCTTTCCAAGCTGATCGCGGCGGTGGAACGGGGCCAGGAGGTCGTCATTGCCCGGCGGGACAAGCCGGTGGTGCGGTTGGTGATCGAGAATCCCGTGAAACCTAAGCGCACGCTGGGATTTCTGGCGGGTAAGGTTTCCAAAGAAACGATTGATTTTCTGACCTGCAATCCCGCGTTGGACAAGGAGATCGAGCAGTATTTCATGGCTTCAGTGGACCAAGACTTTCCCCGCTGAGAATTCTGATGGATACCAACGCTTTGCTTTGGGCATCCTACGCGCCGGAGCGTCTCACGAAGAAAGCTGGGGAGGCCTACATGGCGGCTGACGAGCTGTGCTTTTCAATTCTCAGCCCGTGGGAGATCCCGCTCAAGTTTTCCCGCGGCGGCTTCCATGATTTGAAGGTTCCAGAGGATTGGGAAAAAACGCTGGTTCAAGGTCTATTGCAGGAAGGTTACCGTTTCATTCCGCTGGAAGTGGTTCATTGCCGCTTGATTCAAAATCTCCCCTTTTATCACAAAGACCCGTTTGACCGGATGCTCATTGCGCAGGCGTTGGTGGAAAACCTGACGATCATCGGCTCGGACGATCAGTTTGATGCATACGGCGTGAAGCGAATCTGGTGAGGCGTTAGAGGGTGGATGTCACCTGCGAGTTTTCAGCTTGATGGGTGGCGGTGCGGGCTCAGATGGGATGCAGCCGGCATAACTTCGCGATCCGTTTGGAAGACATAAAAACGCCCCGTGGCTTTGCAGCCGCAGGGCGTTTAGGGGTTAAGGAAAACCTATCAGGCGGAAACTGCGGCGTGGGTGCGGCGGAATTCGCGCATCAGGCTGCGGGTTTCATCCTGCCAGCCCTTGAGAACCTCGCGGGAGAGTTGGACCCGGCCGGACACGGCGGTTTCTAACTCGTGATAGTTGGCGGAGAGCTTTTCGACGAGTTCGTGCATGGCATCGGCGGTGCGCTGGGCGCGGCCATGCGGTTGTTCGCGCATTTCGGCGAGGTGCTGCTGGGCCTTGCGGCGGGCTTCGCCCATTTCGGCGAGGAGGATGCGACCGTCTGGCACGCGGCGGAGGCCATCGACCAGACCGAGCTTGGAGAGGCTCCAGATGGTCCACTTGCTAGGGTCCCACTGCCATGGCTTCACGCCGTTGCGGTAGTCGTGCTGGAACTCGTGATGATAGTTGTGATAGCCCTCGCCGAAGGTGAAGAACGCCATCAGTGCGCTATCGCGGGCGCTGTGGCTGGTGGAGTAGGGCTGACGACCTAACATGTGGCAGAACGAGTTGATGAAAAACGTGCAATGTTGGGCGACGACGATGCGGCAGACGCCGGCGATGAGAAATCCACCGAGCGCACCGGTCCACGGGTCCAAGCCCATCACGAGATTTCCGAAGTAGCCAAGCGCGACCGGGATGATGACGCCGACGACGAAGCCGATCCAGTGCACGTATTTGTGCTGCCACATGACGAGCTTGTCCTTCCGCAAATCGGCGACGTTGTCCATCGACGGCTCGGGATTGAGTTTAAAAAGCAGCCATCCGATGTGCGCCCAAAAGAAGCCCTTGGAGATGTCGTAGGGATCTTCGTCGTGATCGACATGCTTGTGGTGCAGGCGGTGGTCAGAGGCCCAGTTGAGGCAGGAATTTTCAAACGCGCAGGCACCGAAGATGAGGGTGAACAACTTGACGGGCATTTTCGCCTTGAACGACAAGTGCGAGAACAACCGATGGTAGCCGACGGTGATGCTCATCATCGTGGCCGTTAGATAAAAGAAGAACATCGCAAACTGGAACCAGTCGAGGCCGACTTTTACCAGATAGATAGGCACCCCGATGAGGGCGGTGATGGCGGTGCCGATGAGGAATGAGCTGGTGATCCAGTTCACCCGATCGAAGGGAATACGGTGCATGATTTGTGGTATTGAAACCAACGGCAGCCGGATGTTTAACCGGACGCTCGGCACAATTGCGTGCCGATAACCGAAGGACGGCGCTCAATAAGCGAAGAACCCACCCGTGGCAAGCCCCCCTTTATTTGAAATACCCGGCGGGTTGTGTGTTGACAAACCAGAGTCGATCCCGCATCTACCGCGCCCCGGAATATACTGCGGAACCAAACCAACTAACCAAAAATCATCGCATGCGTGGAGTAATCATGAAGAAAGGCGAGCCCGTTGACCGGGCTCTCAAGCGCCTCAAGACCAAGCTTGATACCGAGGGAATCCTCGAAGAAATGCGCCGCCGCCGCGCGTTTGAGACGCCGACTGAGCGCAAGCAACGCAAACTGCGTTCCGCCTCGAAGCGCAACAAAATCCGCTGGCGCTACACCAGCGGCACCGCAGTGGATCGTTCCGAGACTGCTGAGTAATTTCCCAGGTTCCGCAAACCAGGGTGAGAAACGAGTGCCACGCGGCACTCGTTTTTTTATGTCGAGGCGTCCCGATCTCAACACATTTTGATTCCCTCGGCCTAACCTGCCGCCAATGCTGCCGCCCATGGTGGAGCGCGTATTTCTAGGATGGAACCAACCGTTTTTGACCCCGGCGGTGGCGTGGCTGCTAGAGCGCCGCGATGAACTTCCGGGCCTGTTAGTGGTGACGCCCACGGCCCAGAGCGGACGGTGCTTGCGGGAAGCGCTGGCCGAGGCGGCGGGTGCCTTGCTCACCCCGCAAGCGGTGACGCCGGGGTGGTTTTTACAATCCCGCGATGACGAAGCGGCAGCGGATTGGATGGAGCGAGTCGCGTGGGTGGAAGTGCTAGAAACTGTGGCGGACTGGTCGGCCTACGAGGCGCTATTTCCCGCGCCGCCGGGCGAGGGGAAAAATTGGGCCGGCGGACTGGCGCGGGAAATGTCCGGGCTGCGGCGATCACTGCAGGAAAACGGGCTGCTGCTCGCGACCGCTGCTAGACAACTGCGAGAAACCGTGGAGGCAGAGCGGTGGGCGGCACTCGCCTCGTTAGAAGATCTGGTCGAGCGGAAGCTGCTCGCGTGGGGCTTGAAAAGCCGCAGCCGCCTGCTGGCTGAGGGTCTGCCCATGCCTGCCGGGGTTTCCAGAATCGTGCTGGCTGGCGTGGCAGAAATGCCGCCGCTGGTCGAGCGCGCGTGGCTAACATGGCCAGTGCCGGTGACGATTCTAATCGGCGCACCGGAGAGTGAAGCGGGAAATTTCTCCCCGACCGGGCGGCCTCTAACGGCCTGGTCGCAGCGTCCACTGACATGGCCGAATGGCTCAGTCCAAGTGGTGGCGGACCCGCGGCAACAAGCGGTCGAAGCGCTGCGCATCATCGGTGAAATGAAGACGCCGTCTAACGAAGTCGCGTTGGGATCGGCGGATGGCGAGGTGGGCGACGAGCTGGCGCGGGCGTTCACCCGCGAAGGCTGGCCGACATTTCACCCAGCGGCGGCGCAGGTGACCGGCGGGCTGACACGCTGGTTCATGATCTGGGGCGAGTGGCTCGCGGACCCGACGCTAGCGACCTTGGCCGACCTTCTATCACTTCCTGAAACGGGCGTGCTGGTGGCAGGCAAGCGGGCGCAAAAAGCCAAGCGCCTAGCAGAACTGCGCGACCGCTGGATGGTCGTGCGGACTGAAGATTTACAGCGCCGGATCGCGGCCGAGAAGTTTCACAGAGAACTCGATCGAGAATCCGCCATGGAGCTTCTCACCGCCGCCGAGTCGCTCGAAGGCTGGCGCGGGAGTTTCCTGGCCAACGATCTGAGCGGGGCGATGGCGCGTTTGTTAGGAGCACTCGCGCGGACGGACCCGGCGGCGGAAGAAGCCTCCCATGCGATGGCAGCATGGCTAACAAGTGCTGCGCCGTTGATGGCCCGAGTGAAACGCGGGGCGGGATTTTGGATCGAGCAAATGCTCTCCGAGGTGCCCTCCCCCGCCGCGCTGCCGCCGGTGGGCCGGGTGCTGGACGTGCAGGGCTGGCTCGAATTATTTCACGAGCCGGGCCGCCACCTGGTGCTGTGCGGGATGAACGACGGCAAGGTCCCGGCGCGCGGCGGCGGCGAGCCGTGGCTGAGCGAGGCGTGCCGCGACCTGCTCGGTCTGATCCGGGATGCGGACCGCGCGGCGCGGGATGCGTTTCTCTATCAGTCAATGTTAGAAGCCCGCTGCGGCGGCGGGCGGGTGGATGTGATCTGCGGGAAATCCGGCGGCGGCGGTGAGTCGTTGCTGCCATCGCGCTTGTTGTTAGCCGCTGCTAGAGATGAGTTACCGGGCCGGGTGAAGGCGCTTTTCAAAGAGGTCGAGCCACCAGAAGCGGGCCTGCGCTGGCACGCGGATTGGCAATGGACGCCACGGATCGTCGCGCCGCCACTGCGGCTGAACGTGACCTCGCTCGGCGATTATCTAGCGTGTCCGTTCCGCTACTATCTCAAGCATGTGGTAAAGATGCAGGACTCGGAAGCGGGCCGCGCCGAGTGGAATGCCCGCGACTTCGGCACGGTGGCGCACGAGGTGTTAGAGCGTTGGGGCCGCGATACCGAGGCCCGCGAATTTGAAAAACCCGAAGCGATCCACGCCTGGCTCTCTGCCGAACTCGACCGAGTGGTCAGCGAGTGGTTCGGCAAGCGAGTGCCGCTGGCCGTGCGGATCCAGACGGAGGCGCTGCGCCAGAGGTTCGCCTGGTTGTCGCGAGTGCAGGCAAGCCATCGCATGGAGGGCTGGCAGGTCGTCGATGTGGAACGCAAGGTGGAGCTGCCGGTCGGCGAGGCTAACATCGTCGCGAAGATTGATAGAATCGACCGCCACCGCGACACGGGCCGGCTGCGGGTGCTCGACTACAAGACCGGCAAAGTCGCTGGCGTGGACAAGGCGCACCGGAAAAAACTCACGACGACGAGCACCCTGCCCGCGCACCTAACGATGGATTGCCCAGCCGTCTATGCGGGAGAGGACAAGGGAAAATCCGCCGATTTCCTGTGGCACAATCTACAACTCCCGCTCTACGCCGCAGCGCTGGTGAAGCGTGGGGAAACGCTGCCGACACCCTGTTATTTCACCCTGAGATCCACCGAGGCCGAGGTGGCCATCCACGATTGGCCGGGTTTCGAAATGGCCGATCTGGAAGCCGCGCAAGCCTGCGCCGACTGGCTGGCCGGCCAAATCGCAGCCGGAGTCTTCTGGCCACCCGCCGAGAAAGTGAACCATGACGACTACGCGGTGCTAGCCGCCGGGCGGGCGTTTGAGGAGATGTTCCGGAAGTAGCATTCTCCGGCTAATGCTTGCTATTGGGAGCTGTGCGACGCCCTCGCGCAGGCCGTGCAGGAGGCCGGGTCTAACAGGCTGCCCGCAGAATTCGTCATCCCGGCAGTGCTTCTACGCCCACCAGCGTGTTGAAGCTCACCCGCTTCATGATGGATAGAAACTCGATCATATAGGATGTCTACGCGGCTTCACGAGTCGTCGCGGCGTAGAGGTTCGCGAAAAGGCCGCTCTTACGGATCGGTCGGGACGCGACATAATCACGGTCCAGATACGGTTGCACCGCCCAGCCAGGCATCGCCGCGATCCCGCGCATACTGGCGACGAGTTGAAGAATCGCGACCGTTAGTTCAGTGGTTCTTCGAGTGGGTTCGATGCCAGCGGGTTTCAAAACCTCGCGGATCACGTCGATGCGTTCGTCCGGAATCGGATAGGTCACCAGCGTTTCGCGGGCGAAGTCCCGGGCCTGCAAACAAGCCTTCGCGGCCAGCGGGTGACCATGAGCCATCAGTGCTAACACCTCGTATTTGAACAGCGGATGATAAGTCACTCCCGCCCGCGGTGTCGCGCGGGAAACGATCACTAGATCCCCCCGCTCTTCTAGCAGTAAGCCCACCGGGTCCGCATGAAGTCCCGAGACCAGATCCATTTCTACGTCCGGCCAGCCCTCGCGGAACTCATCCATCGCCGGCATCAGCCAGTGGAAACACGGATGACATTCCACCGCCATCCGCAGTTGCCCGGACACGCCCTCGAGGATGCGGAAAACATCGCGCTCCGCCTGCCGCAGCATCCGGTCCGTGTCATACGCCGCCTCTAGCAGCCGCTGGCCGATAGGACTCAGTTTCAGCGGCTGGCTTTTCCGCTCGAAGAGGCCCGCACCGAGTTGGTCTTCCCACAGCTTGATCTGATGAGAGAGCGCCGGTTGTGATAGATGCAGGCGCTGCGCCGCGCGTGATAGATTTCCTGTTTCGGCGATGGCGATGAGCGAGCGGAGCTTGCGAATATCAATCATAAGGTGCGGCGACACCACAAGCAGAGTCGATGATGATCCAAGATTAAATGCATTTGGTGAATGATGCTAGATTCCTGATACTCGGGGCCATGCCAAGCATCCGCACTCATAACCTCGGCCACCCGCGCTTCGGGGAGCACCGCGAACTGAAGAAAGCCACCGAACTTTACTGGAAAGGAAATCTCTCCCGCGAAGAGCTGGAGGTAACCGGCCGCCAAGCTGCGCCGCCAGAACTGGCTCAAGCAACAAGCCGCCGGGATCGACCTCATTCCCTGCAATGATTTCTCGTTTTATGACCAAGTCCTCGATACCACCTGCCTCCTCGGAAACGTCCCGCCACGCTTCGGCCAGCACGCCACCACAAAGCCTCGATACCCAGTTTCTCATCGCCTGCGGCACCGCTAAAACCTGCGAAGATGCGTGCGGCTGTCAGACGGTTTCCACGTTTGCCAGTGAGATGACTAAATGGTTCGACCCAAACTATCACTACCTCGTTCCCGAGTTCCGTCGCTCCACGCGGTTCAAAATTTCCGCTAGCAAGATCTTCGATGAATTCGCCGAAGCCCAAGCATTGGGCATCAACGCCAAGCCCTTACTGATCGGCCCTGTCACTTATCTGAGTCTCGGAAAAATCCAGGAGCCGGGCTTCGAGCCATTCGCTCTGCTTGGCGAGCTGCTAGGTGTTTATGAGGAAATCCTCACAAGGCTCGCGTCACAAGGCGCGTCATGGATCCAGATCGACGAGCCGATCCTCGCCCGCTCTTCCTCGGCCTACCCGCCGCCGGTCTCCACTTCGACGTCGTCCGCGGCCAAGCGGAAATCCCCAGGCTGCTAGAGACATTCCCAGCAGATAAAATTCTTTCCCTCGGCATCGTCGATGGACGGAACATTTGGAAAAATGACTTCGAATCATCACTCGCCATCCTCACTCTGGGCCGATTTGACAATCAGCGAGTGGCTGATATTCTGATTCAGATGGTGCGGTAGCTCAGCGGATAGAGCGACAGCCTGCTTTGCCGGGCGCTTTCTTGCGGGAGAGCGCCCCCATAAGCTGGAGGTCGAGGGTTCAACTCCCTCCCGCACCGCCACTTAGAATCATCTCCGTTTCATTGGATTCCGGGCGCTTAATGTGGAGAATGTAACCCGCAAGATTCATTCCGCTGAAACTCAATAGCCGCCTGTCCTTTTTGGTCGGTCTGGCTCCATCAAAGGTGTAAACGAAATCACATTTGTAAGCGATCGCTGTCGCTAACACGATAGCGTCTGGAGTTGTGAGGCGATGCAGGCTGTTATTTATCGCGATCTTTTCCCAAAGATCATTCCTTACATCGGCCGCGATCTTCGAAACGCCGGTGCTTGTGGGAACCTCATCTAAGTTTGGCCTAGCGATAAACTCGTCAAACAGATCCATCGCCCCATCGGGCAACTCGCATGCCAGGATCTCTGAGCGCTCAAACGTCGGGAATATCACATGAACCTTACCTTGCATAAAATCCGTAAAGAATCCATTCAGGTTCGCTTTTTCCTCGGCGGTTCGGTCAGAGTCGTCCCCCTTTAAATAAGAGATGAAGACGCATGAATCGACACAAACAATTTTATTAGCCGTCATCTCTTAGCAGGGAAATATAATCTTCGGTTGAAATGCCCCTAGTGGCATTAGGAGCGATTCCTTTGATGTCCCTAGCATTTGAGACAGAGGGGATAATCCTGATGGAACTGACTTTGACTTCGTATGGAAACAACTCCTTCCAATGGTATTTCAAATCCCCGTTAACAACGACGTGCTCCCCAAACGATTTTCTTGCCGCTTCCACAAGACTGCTTGGCAATATGCACCTAACTTTTTCCGGGCCAACATCTGGATAGATCATAAAAACAGCGTTTTTCCCGTGGATATTCATCGCCTCCAGCTTTCCCTTTATGTGGGACTGCTTTTCAATAAAATCTTTAGCTTCGATTTCCGAAAGCCGCTTCTTGAAATCAATTCCCAACACATGAACTTCTGATCCAACCCGCAATCTTACGGAACTGATAGTTCCTCCAATGGGCTTACAAAACTCCACCATCTTAGCGAGCCAGCTAAAAGTCATCCCCTTAGCTCGATCCACTTCGCCAAGGATAAATCTCACCCCTTGGTTAAAGCGTTCCATTATTTCTGGGATGTTTACCCCGTCTGAGGCGAAACACGGTTCGGCTCGAAAGGTAGCATCTAATGGGGAATTGTTGGATATGTTCTCAATCTTGTAGCGAACTTGCCCGGCGGTATCCTCGTTGACGGTTTTGGCCGACTCCTTCAAAGCCGCTAAAAGAGATCCGAGCTGTGCCTGAAAATCAACAGCGTCAACCTCTCCCTCATCGCCGCCATTGGGGATTAGGGTGATGCCGATTTTGTCAGAGGTGATCATTGGTTAGGTCCTTGGACAGAACGTAATTGGATAAAAGCATTTCTACAAGCTGAGATGTTTTGCCTTCCCAGCCGTTGAGCGCGCTCTGAAGCACATGAGTATCAACGGATACGGAAATTTTTTATTTCGTCTTTCCCTCCGGCCTGCCAGCGCCGCCGCTTGTCCCGCCTCACCAATGCTTTCAGCAAGAAACGGGAGAACTTCGCCGCCGCGATTGCCCTTCACTACGCCTATTACAACTTCTGTAAGCGTCATTCGACCATCCGTTGCACCCCGGCCATGGAGGCTGGTATCGCGGATTCTCAGTGGACTACCGCCGATCTTGTGGAGATGATCGAATCGAAGTGAGCGAATACCTCCAGAATCTGAAAGAAGCAGTCACGGCCATACACGGCTGTGACTGCGTGCATTCCGGCACAAGCCGCGTCGTGGAGTTCTGGGAGGGCCAGAAGGTCTTTGACGGTGAGGTTGAGACGTTCGCCTTGTCGGGCCACGCTCTGGCGTCAGAGGCGTTCGCATGGGCATTCGACAACGGGACCGAGCCGCAATACGTCGCAGTGCTAAAAGTTCCGCCGATCAACGACCCATCGGATGCCGTGAGAGCCGCGATCCGTTCCAAGGTATTTTGAGGGAACCTGGACGCCACTCCATCTTGTATCCGGTCTAGGCCGAAATTTATCCGAACACCCCAATATGCGGTATGATTTCCGACGCTTTGTGCAGATTTGCGTATTTTTTGCACATTTGCGCAGAAAAGTGTTTAAATTCGCCGCTGCGCTGCGTTATACACCGCGCCGGAAGCCAGTCACCCGCTGGCAAACTCGTTTCGTTACGGCGAATCGAGCCTTTCGCTTGCATTCACCGATCCCCACGTAAGTTACAAGATGAGCACCAAGAATCCCAATCAACCCATCCTTATGGATGTGCTTCGGGTTTCATCCCGAGGAGAAACGGCATTTGAGCCGTATGTACTCCCTACTCCTTGCCAGCAAGAGAACGCCCCTGGCACCATGGGTGAGGCTCCGCTTGAGGAGGTTAAGCATCGCGCCTTCGCGTCTGGACAGCGGTTGAAAGCCCTTTTGACTGCTACTGCATGAGTGAAAACAGCGTGATTTGCTTTGACGATCTGTATTCAGATGACCCTTACGAAGCCGCTAGAATCCTAGTTCCTTGGGCGGACCAATGCCTGAAAGGTTTTGGATGCGAATCGTATCACGTCAATCCAGACACGCTGTGGACCTTCATCACATCTCTTAATAAAATTGATTTCCCAGCAAACGGGGGATTTGAAAAGGCTAGCCCATTTAAAAAGGCGGCAAATGCATTCGTCTGGATGCAAGCGATCGCACCTTTCAAAGAACCCCTTCGGGTTGACCAAGTTGGACCAGAAATGGCCCGGCTCGCAAACAATGCGAATGTTCTAGTTGGATATACGCTTGTCCAAGAAGCACTTACAGGGGCGAAGCTGACCAAAAAAGTTGATGGACTTGAAACAACGGTGGTTCTCAATAATCCCATGAAGATCTCTAAGCATATGCTTATTGATCTGGCGGAGGCTGCACACCGAATTGCTCCGGACACCCACTTTAAAACTTACTCTGTGTTGTTTGAAGCGCTCTGCTACAAAGACAACGATGGGGCGTCCTATGAGCGGAACATTTAGAGCTATCCTTAAAAGGTAACAGCCGCAAAAAAATTAATATTATCGACGCTCTTTACGCGCTGAATCGCCCCTCGCCAGATTGTTGGCGAGGGGCTTAATTTTGCAAGCTCCTGCAAAATCACGGTTAGAAATTCAAATTAGGACACTACCCAGAATTTCCCTTGCCAAGAATCCCCGCATTTCCCAGTTTCCCCGCCCCTCTTCAAGCCGCCTTATTCACCAACGAAGATCCGGAGGGATTCCCTGCGGCAAATCTTCAAAATCGCCCGTCCTGTATCCAAGGCGGGAAACCTGAACACACAATGATCAACGAACTCATCAACGAAATGGTGGACGCCGGCGTCCACTACGGCCACCAAACCAAAAAATGGAACCCGCGCATGAAGCCCTTCCTC
>JAYTEI010000281.1:0-6737 GCA_043735445.1 Akkermansiaceae bacterium
CGGCTACAACCTATATTGACCCGAACAACGCTTTTAGTGCATCTGCCCAAAGCAAGGATGACGAAGTTTACGCCGGTGTGGTCATTGAAGAAGCGGCCAACAAATCGGCCGATACCTCCCAAGACTGGGCAAATCCAGGAACCAACAGCAAATAACCATGAGAGCACACATATTTATAAGTCTTCTCTTGATTAGCGCAGGCATTGCCTGTGGTGATATGATTAACATGTCGCCTGAGGAACAAGAACTACGTGAGAAATTTAATGGGTCACCTACTCAAGAAGAGGTAGTCGCGGCATTCAACAGCCGACATTATCTTTTACATCAGCAAGCAATCATGTGGATGATTTTAAACCGTGACACTACAACTTGGGAGGGACTGAAAGACCAGAAGGGTAAGCTGAAAGAGATGTCGCTTAAGTTATATCCAATACTTGACTTAATGGCTGCTCAACAAGCTGACCCAAAAAAGCTATTGATGCTATCCTTGGGCGATGGCTTCCTAAAGATGCTTGTGAAGAAGGGGGAGGGGCTTCCGCCTCGCCACGAATACTCGTATTTAGACCCGCCAGTTGATGAAGTTCTTTATGAACTGCTAGCAAAAGATCTTGATAGGGGAACATCATCAAGTGAAGATGCAATTGAGGCAGCTCGGTTGCTCCTGCATTACCGCGCACCGTCAGAAAAACTTGAGAGATTAGTTCAAGGCAAGGCTGTTATAAATAAGATCGAATATAAAGATGGAAATATTCGCCGACTGCCGACACAAGAATCTAGTGTGCCGATCAAGTCTCCAGAGCATAACAAAAAAACCTCAATCAAACAACGAATGCCATATGCTTATTCATGGGGTTACGGCTGGATGGTCCCTCCCGTATTGTTAATGTTGCTGGTAGTTTTTGCTTGTTGGAGGCTTTCTGGAAAGGCTCGGTGATATTTTTGCTAGTTCTACTTAGTTGAACTAATTGCGGAGCGAAACCCATGGCTCTTCAAGGCTAACATCCACCATGAATGGCCCGCTTTGCGAGCCGGGTGATAGGATGGCGAGGATGACTGCATCTTCACTGCTGATGTTGAAGGTGGCATGCACCACTCCGGGTAACATGTGCGCGACCTCGCCCACGGTTAGCAATTGTTTCTCCTCGCCCACCCACTGCTCGACCTCGCCCGCAAGCACATAGATCACTTCTTCCAGCTCGGGATGGTGGTGGAAGTTATGGCATTCCCCAGCAGGTAAAACCGCACGGCATACTTGGAGATCTTTGGCATGGGTGATTTCCGGGCGACACATCCAGTAGTTGGTGCGGCCTTTGAAATCTTCCTTCATGGCTTCGGCTTGGGTGATGAACGGAGTTTTCATAATCGGGTGTTAGCGACTCTCTCGGTGAGCAGCGGACCGGCTTGTGAGAGCAGGGTTTCTAGCGGCAGGCCGCTGTCGGCGAGGGCGTGGAGCGAGTGGAAAATGCCACTGGCGCGGGCTGCGGCATCGGCACTGCCGCAGAAGCCAGTGACCGGCACAGATAGGCTGTTAGCCAGCCGGGCAAGCGCCACCGGTCCCTTGCCGCCGAGGCTTTGATGGTCGAGCGAACCCTCGCCCGTGATGACATGGTCGGCCCGTTTGATGCGGTTTTCCAAAGCCAACAAGTCGGCTAACAGGTCGAAGCCGGAGACCAGTCTGGCTCCCGCGAAGTGCAGCAGGCCGAAGCCAAGCCCGCCCGCCGCGCCCGCGCCGGGAGTGAGTGCCGCCGCCTCGCCGCCGCTGATCGCTACCAAATGGGCGAGCGCAGTTTCCAACGCGATCCGGTCGTCCGTCGTCGCGCCTTTTTGCGCGGAAAAAACGGCGGTGGCACCGCGCGGGCCTAGCAGCGGGTTGTCCACATCGCAGGCGGCGATGATCTCCGGGAGGGCGATGCGGAAGTTGAAGTCGATCTGGCGGACGTCTAGCAGCGCGGTCGGAGTGGGCCGGATTTCACCCTCGGCCATGAAGCGCAACCCTAATGCCGCAGCCATTCCGCAGCCGCCGTCATTGGTCGCGCTGCCGCCGATGCCGAGGATAATGCGGGTGACGGCGTGCTCGGAAATGGCGTGGGCGATCTGCATCCCGACGCCGCGAGTGGTGGCTAACAGCGGGTTGCGCTCAGTGGCCGCTAGCCGCCAGAGCCCGGCAGTTTCGGCCATTTCCAAGATCGCCGTCGGGCCTTGCGGGGTTTCCGCCAAGACATAGCGGCTCGCGATGGCTCGCTCTAACGCATCGACCGCTGGGCAGTGGATCCACTTCCCATCAAGCGCGGCAGCCAGCGTTTCCATGAAACCCTCGCCACCATCCGCGATGGGGCAAATATCTAACTCCGCGTCTGGCTCGCGCCGCCGGATGCCTGCCGCAATCGCCGCCGCCGCCTCGGGCGCGGTGAGCGAACCTTTAAATTTATCCGGGGCGATGAGAAAATGACGAGGCACGGCGTGGAAGCTAGGGGGGATTATTAGAATCGGAAATGCCAGAGTGTCCCCGCGAATCCACCTCTTCTTACTTCATGTCCACATTCCTAAGGAGGGTGGGCGTCTCGTCCGCCGCTGCGGCGGACTCACCTAACAATCAGTGACGCATGGTCCACAGCTTCACTGGCTGATGTTCCAGACTGATGAGAAACAGCATCACCACCACCCCAAACTCGGCGAAGTGGGTGATCTGCTGGCCCTCGTCGCCGCTGAGGTGAAATCCCCACGGGCCGCTGGCGGCACCGACGATGAGGTAGCGCAGCACCGCGCCGAGTCCGAGCCGTTTCCCTAGCAGCACCGCCGCTACGGCGGATGCGAGATAGATGAAGGCTTGTTGGAATGCTTGCTCGAATGCCATGGCGCGGAATGATGCTGGCCGCGCTCGAATGAATCAAGCGCGGCTCTCAGCCGCAAGGAGGGGCGATCTCCCAGTCCGCCCATGCCGAGGGAAAAGTGCTTTCGCTCGGCCTCATCGACTCACCATTGGCTCGGCGGATCGGAGTTCGCCGCTCCTTGGGTGGACATCGGAGTAAAACGATTCAGACTCCGGCGCGTCAGACACCGTTATGAAAAAATGTCCCTACTGCGCGGAAGAAATCCAGGATGAGGCGATCAAGTGCAAGCACTGCCAAGAGTTTCTGGATGAGTCGAGACGTCCGCCGGCGTTCGCACAGATTGGGAGTTCACTGCCGTGGTATTATAAAACCTCGTTCATCGTCCTCACGTTCGTGACGCTGCCGCCAGTCGCGCTACCTCTCGTTTGGCTTCATCCGAAATTGCATCTCGTCTGGAAAGTGGTGATCACCTTGGCCATTGGCGCTGTGTGTTGGGGCACCTATATCGCGTTCAAGAGCTTCGTCAGCCAGTTCGATGAAGCGACGAAGATGTTGAACGACCTAAATATATAGAGAGGAAGCAATCCCGCGTTTCAGTTAAGAAACTAACGACGGGATGCCGACTCCAGGATCGGTCTCTGCGGTGTAATCGACGCCAGTTAGACCAAAGCCGAACAGCCGCAGGAAACTCGACTGATAGCCTTCGAAATCGCCGAGTTGGGGGAAGTTTTCGGTATTCACTTTTGTCCAACGCTCGCCCACGAGTTGCTGGACTTGCGGAGTCATTTCCCAGTCATCCACGCGGATGCGGCCGGCCTCGTCGGGCTGTGGATTGCGATTATAGATTCGCTCGCGGAGCAGCCTATCCATTTGCTCGATGGTATCTTCATGGGTGCCATCTGCCTTCATCACTTTGTAGAGAAGTGAGATATAAAGCGGCACCACTGGGATGGCGGAGCTGGCTTGGGTGACGAGGGCTTTATTGACGGATACCCAAGCCTTGCCCTTGAGCGGGGCGAGCTTGGCATCGAGCGCGCGTTGCACGCGTTCGAGATCTTCCTTGGCCTTGCCGATGGTGCCATTCTTATAGATCGGCCACGTCACCGCTGGGCCGATGTAAGAGTAGGCCACAGTTTGCACTCCGTCTGCTAGGACGCCGGCTTCTAGCAGCGCGTCGGTCCACTGTTCCCAATCATCGCCACCCATGACGGCGATGGTCTGTGAGATATCATCGCCCTCGGCGGGTTCGATGGTGATTTCATTCACCACGCCGGTGGTGGTGTTGAGGTTTTTGTTAGTATAACTCTCGCCCACGGGTTTGAGGACTGATTTATACACTTCACCCGATTTAGGATCGGTGCGGCGCGGCGAGGCGAGGCTGTAAACAACCAGATCGACGTGGCCGAGGTCTGCCTTGATGGCGGCGATGACTTCCGTTTTCACGGCGTCGGAAAAGGCGTCGCCATTGAACGAGCGGGCGTAGAGACCGGCGGCGGCGGCTTCCATTTCAAACGCGCGGGTATTATACCAACCGGCGGTGGCAGTGCGGTCCGCCTCCCCGGGGCGCTCGAAGAAAACTCCGACAGTCGCGGCATTGGCACCGAAGGCGGCGGCGATCCGCGAGGACAGGCCGTAGCCGGTGGACGCGCCGATGACGAGCACCCGCTGCGGGCCGTTAGCAATCAAGCCGCGGCCTCTAACAACGGCGATTTGTTCTGCGACATGCTTGGCGCAACCTTGCGGATGGGCAGTGGTGCAGATGAATCCGCGGATCTTCGGTGCAATGATCATAGGCGGGCGAAGGTATCGGGGGCGGGCAGGGTGGCAACTGTTTTTGCCGAGGCGAGGGGTAGGGAAAATTTTGTCAGTTAGGAGTAGGGGCACCTCGTCCATGGCTCCTATTTTGGAGGTTGCAAGGAGTGATGCTGCCCGGGATGCTGGCCCGGCAATGGCAGAATGGTTCTATGGGGAAAACGGACAACAACTGGGACCGATTGAGGACTCCGGGTTGCACAGACTCATTGCTTCCGGGCAAATCGGCGCAGCCACTTTACTCTGGCGCGAGGGGATGCCGCGCTGGCTGACGCTCGACCAACTCCGCGCGGAAGGTGGCATTTATCTAACGACGACCCCGCAGTTTGGCGGTCCGGGTATGATGCATCCCACCACCTCGGGGCTGGCGATCACGAGTCTCGTCTGTGGCATCGTCGGCTTGGTGACTTGCATGGTTTTCGTCGGAATCCCGGCGGTGATTTGCGGCCACATGGCGCTGAGTCAAATCGCCAACTCGCCCACGCCGATGGTCGGTCGTAGCATGGCGTTTGCAGGCTTGGTCTGCGGCTACCTCGGCGTTTTGATGATGCTCGCCTTCATCGCAATGATGATGATTTTCGCGTTCGTCAACTCTCCATGAACCTATATCTCTAGCAGGAGCTTCTCGCTGATTTATAAATGCAGCAGCAGCGGGCATGGTGGCTGGCACTTGGCTTGAGCGCCTTGGCCGTTGCGGTATTCCAACTCTATCAGCGGGGACCCTTCGGCCAGCCCTGGCTGCCGGGATGTCTTTTCCACAAACTCACTGGCCTGTATTGCCCCGGCTGTGGCATGACCCGCGCCGCCCACGCGACCTTGCATGGTCGCCTCGGTGAGGCATTTCGCTACAATCCGCTCGGGATGGTTTTGCTGCCGTTAGCGGGCGTGGGGGTCGGCATCGAAGTCCTCGGCTGGGTCCGCAGGAAGCCGTTGCCATTTCGCCTCAACGTCGGCGCGGTGGGGGCATGGGCCATCGTCTGGCTGGTGGTCGGCTTTTGGCTTTTGCGAAACATCCCGTGCTGGCCGTTCACGCTGCTCTCGCCGCCGTGATATCCAAGTGGCAAGTGAGTTCCGCCAAACTCGTTGTTGCACTTTCCCCGCTCATCCGCAAACTCGCGCCATGGAACTCGACCTACTCGACGTTCAATTCGACCTTCGCAACATCAAACCCCGTGAGCTTGAAGAAGCTTTCGAGGATCCTTTCGCCGTCCGTTTCCTGCCCGACAACGAGCGTGCCGACGGAGCATCCCGCTACTACGCCCTCGGCCGCACCGTGGCCGACCGGTATTTGTTTTTCTCGTTCTGGACGGACGGGAAAATCACCCGAGTGGTCGCCGCCCGCGAGATGTCCGAGGCCGAACAGAAGTTTTACGATCGCAAATACGCGGAATTCCGCTGATTTTCCCTTTTTACCTCCACATGAATGCCGTCACCCGCTGGACCGATATCCCTGACTTTGCCGATGAAGCTGCCGAAGCCCGCTATTGGGAAGGCCACGAACTCGATGGCCGCCTGATGGCCGCATCCGTCCACGAAGCGGATTCCCGCGAGTCCACCACCATCACCCTGCGCTTCGATCCACGGATGCTTTCGCGGATCAAACGCATCGCCCGCTCGCGTTTTCTCAACTATCAGTCGATGATGAAGCAATGGCTGGCGGAGCGGCTTGAGGACGAAATGCGCAAGCTCTGAGGATGGCGCGGCTGCTTCGGAATCCGCGATTTTGGCTTGCCTGCTTCCTGCTGTGGTTCGCGGTGCTGTGGGTGCTCTCATCGTTTTCGCTCGACGGGGAAATCGCTCCGCCCATTCCAAATTTCGACAAGCTCGAGCATTTCGGTTACTTCTTCGGCGGCAGCGGCCTGCTGTCCGCCTACCTGTTCTGGCGCAATCCGGAGCGCCCTAACTGGAAGGTGATCATCGGCACCGTCATCGTCGCCATCGCACTAACAGGAGGTCTCGATGAGTATCATCAGAGTTTCACTCCAGGCCGCAGCGGGAATGATCCCTATGACTGGCTGGCCGACGTCCTCGGTGCCACGGCTGGGGCATTGACGTTCAAGAGGATTCATCATCGGCTGAAATGACATTCATGCC
>JAYTEI010000282.1:0-3041 GCA_043735445.1 Akkermansiaceae bacterium
AACCCGCCCTTCAACATCAAGGAATGGTGGGACGGCACGTTGGAGGGCGACGCCCGCTGGAAGTATGGCACGCCGCCGCAGGGGAATGCCAACTTCGCCTGGGTCCAGCACATGCTCCACCACCTCGCGCCGAATGGCTGGGAGGTAGCTGTCCTCAGTGCCTAAATTTGGCCTAACGATCAGGACCGCTGCGAGTATAAATACGTAGTCCAGCTCCGTTGCTGACATCTTTGACGACTAGTAGCCTGACTACGTGTTGGCGAAAAAACTAGGACGTCAAATTGCAACGCTTCGAAAGCGTGCAGGCCTTACCCAAGAGCAACTTGCTGAAGCTGCGGGCTATTCTGTGGAATTCATCAGCTTGATCGAAAGGGGGGGGAATTCTCCTACCGTTGCCGGAATCGAACCGATCTCCTCGATTCTTGGAGTGGAAGCAAAGGAGCTCTTCACATTTGAAGAAGGAGGAACGTTGTGATCACCAATTCCGATTACTTCCAGAGGCTGAAGTTGGCTTCAGTCAAAGTTACGGAAGTTCTGACAAGCAAAGGCGTATCTGCCGACAAATTATGCTTCGGTGGCGGGGGGCAAGATTCCGGTGAAGAAGCCAAGGATTCCAATCGATCCTAACTCTAATTTCCTCGGAAATAGAGCTATGGGAGATTGGGCTGAAGAAGCCTTGAAAAACACCATAAATACCCAGCAAAAAATCCATCAAGCCCTGCATTATGGAGACACAAATGAGCTCGCCACTGGAGATGAATTATTTAAGGAATATTATCTGAGTGAGCTTTTCGCACGCTTGGGCGAGGTAGAGTTTCGTTTCGCGGTATTTTTCGTTGAGGCAGTGGGATTGGAGGTTTTTTTTTCAGCGACTACTCCAGCCTCGGCGGCTTCGGCGGCTTCGGTGGCGCGCAAGGCGATGGTGTTTTGGATGTTGAGTTGGGCGAGTTGATCGGTGAGTTGATGGAAGCGTTTTGCTTCTTCGGTATCGAGCTTGAGGGTGGTGGCCTCAGCGGCGGGCACGCGCCTGCTGACGTTGCGGCCATCCTGCCAGACCTGGTGTTTGAAGTAAGGTCCCAGCCGCACGATATCGCGTCCGTCGGGTGAGGGATGTTGGCGGTATTCTTCGGCGAGGGTGCCGGGCCGCATGGTGGTGATGGAGGCGATTTGATCCAGCAAGGCTTGCCGAAGCGGACTGTCGGGTTGGTTGGGTGCATTCATCGTGGATCAAGAATGTCTCGATCATAGACATTGTCGAGTCCAAATTAAAAGGGCGATAGCGGCTTGTTCTGACTTTTTTGTCATGCACCCGATCGCTGACGGCGAGCAAGGAGTGGTTCATGCCGTGGCGGACGATTTCTTTTGAGAACGACAAGCCGCATGCGTAAATCGAGCTGGAGAAGGTGGTGCGCGGGTTTTTCCGGCCGGATCTATTTTGGACTAGGTGCGGTGTTTCATCCTCTTCGAACAGGACGGAGACGGGCTGATCAAGACGATCTTCCTTTCGGCTACGCGAAGCACATGCGGGATGCCTTGCCGGGTGCGTCGTTCATCGGCTTCACCGGCACGCCGATCGAGAAGGCGGATGCGAACAGGCAGGAGACTTTTGGCGGCTACGTTTCGATTTACGACATTGAGGACGCGAAGGAGGACAAGGCAACGGTGCCAATCTATTACGAAAGCCGCTTGGCCAAGCTGGACATCAACCGCGAGGAGATCGACCGGCTGAACCAGAACGTGGGGGAGGTGATTGAGGACGAGGAGGATCTATCCGCGAGGGAAGGCACCAAGGGCAAGTGGGCGAAACAGGAGCTGGCTTTTCTATCGACGATCAGCGCGGTGCTTTAGAAGTTCGCCCGGGTGGACAGACTGGATGCGAGACGCATCCAGCACGAACTGCGGCGAGACGCCACAGCCACGCGGCGGAGGACGTGCTGGACATTTCAAGATAGCGAGACTGAACCGGCCGACATCGAACTGCTAGTGGTTGACTCAATCCGCGATCCGCCGGAATACTCCAGCGCTTCAACGCTCATCGAAATATGGAAAACGTCATCATCATCGGCACCGGCTGCGCCGGCTACACCGCCGCCATCTACACTGCCCGCGCGAATCTAACGCCGCTGCTGCTCTCGGGCACCCAGCCGGGTGGCCAGCTCACCACCACCACCGAGGTGGAGAATTTTCCGGGCTATCCAGAGGGAATTATGGGGCCGGATTTGATGATGAAAATGCAGGCACAGTCCGAGAAATTCGGGGCGCGGATCGCCTGGGCCAGCGTCGAGTCGGTGGAACGGCGCGATGATGGAAGCTTCCATTTAAAGGCCGGCTCGGAATCGTTCGAAGCGAAGACCGTGATCATCGCCACCGGTGCCGCGCCGCGCCATCTTGGGATTGAGGGCGAGCAGAAATTGATCGGTCGCGGCCTCACATCGTGCGCGACTTGCGACGGCGCGTTCTACCGCGATGTCCCAGTCTGCGTCATCGGCGGTGGCGACAGTGCTTGTGAAGAGGCCGTTTTCCTCACCCGTTTCGCCAGCAAGGTCTATCTGATCCACCGTCGCGACGAGCTGCGGGCCTCGAAGATCATGGCGGACCGCGCCTTGGCGAATCCCAAAATCGAGCCGGTCTGGAACTCGACGGTGAGCCAGTATCTCACCGACGAAAAGGGCGAGATGCGCGCGGTCATGCTCAAGAATCTAATCAGCGGTGAGGAGAAAGAACTGGAAGTGGCCTGCGTGTTCGTAGCCATCGGCCATGTGCCTAACAGCGCGTTCCTCGGCGATCTGGTGGACAAGGATGAGAACGGCTACATTCTCCAGAATCCTGGCCGGACCGCGACCAAGACTCCGGGCCTTTTCGCCGCAGGCGACGTGGCGGACCACTACTATCGCCAAGCCATCACGGCAGCCGGCCAAGGTTGCGCGGCGGCCTTGGAGGCGGAGCGCTACCTCACCGATCTCGAATGATTCCATGAATCGCATCCGATTTTTAGCACTCATGCTACTGGCAATTTTGTCGCCGTTTGCCGCAGCCGCAGA
>JAYTEI010000283.1:0-6710 GCA_043735445.1 Akkermansiaceae bacterium
AAAATCGAGTTCACGGCGATCGCCGCCACCGCCGATGCCCCGGCCGGAGCGATCCTGGTGGACTGGTTGCCCGGCGCCACCGCGCCACCCGCGCCTGCCGACGGCTGGGAACTCATCGAACGCGCCGCGGCCATCGAGCGAGCCTGGCTCGACCGGATGGCCGGCGAGCCGGATTTCAACCTCGTCAGCATCGGCTTCTCCTGCCGGATCCATCCCGAAGCCACGCTGATTCCGCCGTATTTCATCGGCGATCACGTCTTCATCGGTCCAGGCTGCGAGATCGGCCCGCACGCGGTCATCGGGCAAGGCTCGGTGATTGCCGGAGCTAACATCATTTCAAATTCCCATCTATCGGCAAACTCATACGTCGGCCCGGTCACCGCGCTGGAGAACTGCCGGTTAGAGAGCGGGATCCTGCTCAATCTCAAGCACCGGGCCAGGATCGACGGGATCGAGCCCCACCTCGTTTCCTCGCTGGAAAAATCCGCGCCCGCCGTGCCATGGCGGGACCGGCTGCGCGCGCTGCTGCTGTTCCTGCGGTTCGGTGGCTCGCGCGGCACGACGGACACTTTTGTGACCTTCGACGGCCGGACCCTTCCTGGCATTCCCGACGGCGGACTCCTCAACCGCATCGACTGGCTCCCGCTTGTCTGGCAGGGGAAGCTGCCGCTTTACGGCGTGTTTCCCAGATCCCGGCAGCAGTTTGAGACGCTCGCCCCGGACTGGCAAAACGTGATCCGGCATTCTCCGATCGGGGTCTTTTCGTATGCCGACAGCCAGGGCTGCCACACCCCGGCGGATCCGGATGAGGCGATCCACGCGGTCTATCAGGCGTCGCTGCCTCCCGGGACGCTGACCGCCGCGATCGCCAGCTTCACCCGGAAATTGAAACCCGCCGATCTGGCTCGCGCCACCACGCTTTCATGAGTTCCAAGCTCCTTTCGCACGCGCCCACCGGCGTCGTCCGCTACACGATTCCAGCCGATCCTTCGCTCGTCCCCGCGCTGCGCCAAAATTTCATCAACACCATTTCCAACGGCGACCTAACGGAGAGCGACCTCACCCAATGGAAACTCGTCTTCAGCGAGCTGGTCTTCAACGCGATTGTCCATGGGGCGAAAAGCGATCCCGCGAAATTCATCCACGTCGAATGGAGCATCACCGGAGACGCGATCATTCTTGCCGCGCAGGACCCCGGCGAAGGCCCGCCTGAAGCGGTTTTGAAATCCCCATCGCTGCCCGAAGATCCCACCGCCGAATCCGGCCGCGGCCTGTTCATCATCGCCAATTTCGCCGATGAACTCCAACATTTGCGCGGCCCGCATGGCTTCCGCCTTGAGGTCATCAAACACTATCCCGGCCGGGGACTGCCGCTCCCGGGCAACCCGGAAATCGACAGCATCCTCGACGAACTCACGTCCTGCTATGAAAGCCTAACGGTCTTCCACCGCCTCACCGAGAATCTAATCGAAAGCGGCAACCTGCGGGATTTCATCGGTAGTTCGCTCGGGGAGTTCCTCTCGCTGCATCCGCTTGATCGAATATTCTTCCTGAGTGCAGTCACGATCCCGGACACCATCCGGACCCTCCTCGGCAGTGCCAATTGGTATCTCGACCAAAGTGATGCCGATCCCACCCTGAAAGTCCTCGGTGCGCTCACCCGGGAAACGGTCTGGGAAGACTTCGAGGACTTGTCCCGCCAGAATATTTCCTTCAGCTCCATGCACTCCGTGGGCGCCGGATCCGTTTTCCCTATCGTTGCCGGAGGGATCCACTTCGGCACCCTCATCGCGCTGCGCCGACCCACCCTCACCGAGTCCAAACGGCGCTCCCTCGGCACCCTCCGGACCCTCGCCGATCTCTGCGGCATCG
This sequence comes from Akkermansiaceae bacterium, assembly GCA_043735445.1. Taxonomy (GTDB): domain Bacteria; phylum Verrucomicrobiota; class Verrucomicrobiia; order Verrucomicrobiales; family Akkermansiaceae; genus Luteolibacter. Next base: position 1,873 of record JAYTEI010000283.1, read on the forward strand.
CCTGCGCCAACACCCACCTGTCCAACATCCGCGAAGAGTCGCAGAAGAACCTGCGCGAACTCGAAATCGCGGTGGAGATCCAAAAAGCGCTGCTGCCCATCCTGCCGGCACCGGCATCTAACCGCTGGCAGGTTTCGATCTATCAGGATAGCTCGCTGTCCATCGCCGGTGACTACGCCATCGCCAAGACAGACCCCGCGGGAAATCTCGTGATTGCCATGATCGACGTGATGGGAAAAGGCGTCTCCGCCGCGCTGCTGGCCAGCATTTTCCGCACCGCCTTCGAGCTGTCTCACCACGTTCCCTCATCAAGCGAAATGCTGGGAACGATCAACCGGACGCTCTGCAACCAGCTCGGCAACCTCAGCATGTTCATCACCTGTGCGATCGCGCGGCTGTCGGCGGATGGCAAATCCCTCGACCACTCCAGCGCCGGGCATTGCCCGACGTTCTTCTACAAAACGGACGGCACCCGCAGTTTTCTCCACCCCTCCGGCCCGCCGCTCGGGATTCTCCCGCAGGCCAATTACACCAGCGATCTCGTCGCGCTGGAAGGGGGCGAGCGGCTCATTTTCGTGACCGACGGCTGTTATGAATGGGACCGCCGCGAGGAGGATTTCGGCTGGCACCGGTTCGTCGATCACATGGACGAGCAACGCGCCTCGCCGCCGCCGGAACTCTGGACCCAGCTCAGGAACCGCATCCGCCGGGAACACGGCGCACAACTTGAAGACGACTGCACGATTGTCACCCTCGATATTTCAAAATGAAACGAATCCTTGTCGCGGAAGATGATTTCGTCATCTCCAAGCTCTATCAAATCCACTTCCAGCGGAACCGGCTTCACGGCAGCTTCTTCACCACCGGTGCGGGCGTCATCGAAAGCGCCAAACACGAACGCCCGGATCTCGTGCTCCTCGATTTCGAACTGCCCGACATCTGCGGGCCGGATGTCATGCGCGAACTCCACCAGATCCCCGGCTGCGAGGATGTCCCGGTGATTTTCGTCACCGGCCGCGCCACGCCCGAGGTGGTCGAAAATCTTCGCAAGGAGGGTGCCAGCGAGGTCTTCGGCAAACCGTTTTCCCCCCTTCAACTCATCCGGCTCATCGGCGAACTCACCGGCTCGACGGGCGAATGAAGCCACGCATCGACATCTTCGTTTTCGCGGACGCGCTCGGCTGGGCGATCGCGTCGCGCCGCCGCTTCGCGGAAAACCTGCTGCCGGTGCGCAACCGCTGCGAGACGTTGTTAGGCTACTCGTCCACCTGCGATCCCACGATCCTGACGGGTGCCATTCCCAGCGAGCACCGGCATTTCTCGTTCTTCGTCAAAGCCGCGCCTAACGCCTCGCCGTTCGCCAATCTGCGGCCGCTCGGGATCCTCCCGGAAATCATCGCGGGCCATCACCGCATCCGCAACAAGGTCTCCAAGTTCATCGCCCGCCGCCAAGGTTACACCGGCTATTTCCAACTCTACAGCGTGCCGTTTTCGAAACTTCCCTACCTCGATTACTCGGAAAAAAAGGACATCTACGAACCCGGCGGCATCACCGGCGGACAACCCACCATTTTCCAGAACTGGCAGCAATCCGGCAAGCCGTGGGTCCGTTCCGACTGGCGTCTATCCGATCCCGACAACATCGCCCACGCCCGCCGCGAGATCGAAAAGGGCCAGGTCGAACTGCTCTATCTGTTCACCGCCCGCCTTGATGCCGTGATGCACAAACACGGCGTCGATCACCCGGAAGTGGACGCCGCCTTCGCGCAATTCGAAGCCAACCTCAAGTCTCTGGCAGACCTCGCGTCCAGACACTACCGCGATGTCCGCATCCATCTCTTCAGCGACCACGGCATGGCGGACACCCATGTCTGCTCCGACCTGCTGCCGCGCTGGGAAAAACTCGGCCTCAAGTATGGCCGCGACTACATCGCCGTGTGGGATTCCACCATGGCGCGGTTCTGGTTTCTCGACGAATCCGCCCGCCGCACCGCCACCGCCTGGCTGAGTGAGCAGCCGGATGGCGAGATCCTAACCGACGAGCGTCTCGCCGGCTACGGCTGCCTTTTCCCCGACCGGAAATACGGCGAGCTCTTCTATCTGTTACCGTCCGGTTCGTTGTTCGTGCCCTCGTTCCTCAACCAGCGGAAAGTCACCGCCATGCACGGCTACGCACCCGAGCATCCGGACAGCGCGGCCGCCTGGCTCTCCAACGCGGACACCCTGCCGGTCACCGCGCTCCCGGGCATTTTCCCGGTCATGCAAGCCGCCGCCCACGCATGAAACGCATCCTCCACATCCCGCGCCGCTTCGCCATCGACGAATGGGGCGGTACCGAGAGCGTTATTTACAACCTTTGCAAACAGCAGCAGGCGCTCGGCTTCCAACCGGAGATCCACACCTCGCGCGCCCTCGCCCCCACCCCGCGCGAGATCTGGCGGGACATCCCCATCCGCCGCTACCGCTACTGCTATCCATTTCTCGGCCTCACCCCGGCGGACATCCACGCCCTCGACAAGAAGGGCGGCAACCTCCTGTCCCTCGGTCTGTTCTTCCATCTTCTAACTGCCACAAACGTCCGCATCTACCACGCCCACGTCCTCAAGCGCATGGGCGGCGCGGTTCTAACCGCCGCACGCCGCCGCAACAAACCCTTCGTCGCCACCCTCCATGGCAACGTCTTCGATGTCCCGCCCGCCGAGGCCGCCTCCGTTGTCGAGGCCCAGCAAGGCCACTTCGAATGGGGGAAACCTTTCGGCGCGATTTTCCGCTCGCGCCACTTGCTGAACGAGGCGGATGCCGTGCTGTGCGTCGGCTTCTCCGAATACGAAAAGGCCAAGGAAAAACTCGGCCACGACCGGGTCTATCATCTTCCTAACGGAGTCACGCCGGAGTCCTTCGCCAACGGCGACCGCGCCGCCGGTCGCGGGATTCTCGGTTGGCCGGAGGACGTCATCGGCTTCGGTTGCCTCAGCCGGATTGATCCGCAGAAGAACCAACTGCTGCTGGTCGAATCCTTCGCCGCGCTCGTCGCCGCGAATCCCGACAAGCCGTTCCGCCTGCTGCTAGGCGGCCCGGTCACCGCGCCCGCTTATCTCCAGGAAATCCTCGACCTCATCGGCAAGCACCAGATCGAGCATCTCGTCACCCTCCATCCGTCCGTCGTTTCAGAATCCACGCTCCACCGCGACCTCCTCACCGCCCTCGATTGTTTTGTCCTGCCTTCGCGCCACGAGCCATTCGGCATCGTTGTTCTCGAAGCATGGGCGTCCGGCCTGCCCGTGATCGCCTCGCACATCGGCGGGTTGCAAAAACTCGTCAGCCATGAAGAGGATGGCCTCCATTTCCCGTCAGGAGACGCCGCCGCCCTAACCGCCGCGCTGGGCCGCATCGCAAACGATGCCGGACTCCGTCGCTCGCTCGCCGCCGCGGGTTATTCCAAGATGACCCGCCACTACACCTGGCAAGCCGTCAATGAGCGGCTGGAGGAGATCTATCAACTCGCCGAAGCCCGCCACCGATGAACGAGTTTCCAAAAGCCGTCTCCGTGGTCATGCGCAGCTTCAACGAGGCCTGGGCCATTGGCGACACCATCCGGCAGCTCTTCGCGCAGGACTTCGACGGGAAAATCGAACTCATCGTCATCGACTCCGGATCAAGCGACGGTTCGATTGAAATCATCAAAAGCGCCAACCCCGCCAAGCTGATCCAGATCCCGCTGGGCAGCTACGTCCCCGGCGTGGTCCTCAACCAGGGAGCCCGCGAAGCGTCCCACGATTGGATCGTCTATCTGAATGCCGACGCCACACCCGTCGGCAGGAACTGGCTCACCGAGCTGCTCAAGCCCTGCATCGGCAATCCCAAGTTCGGTGCCGCCTTCTCGCGGCAGGTTCCGCGGCCGGACTGCATGGCGGTTTTCGCCCACGACTACGACCGCTGCTTCGGCCCTAACCGCGAGTCGGCAAACTGGGAGCATTTCTTCAGCATGGTGAGCTCGGTCACCCACCGCTCGGTGCTCGCGCAGGTCCCGATCCGCGAGGACCTCCAGTTCGCCGAGGACGATGAATGGACGCGCCGCCTTGCCGCCCAAGGATTTGAAATCCCCTTCGCGATCGACTCGGTGGCGATGCATTCCCACAACTACACGCTGCGTCAGTCCTACAAGCGCGCCTTTGGCGACGCCAGGGCGATGGCCGCCACCAGCACTATAGCGCCGAGTCCGGTGCTCCTCGGCTGGCTCGCCGATTCGTTGCGCGATGCGAAATGGTGCCTCGCCAACCACCGCCTAACGGGTTTCCCGTTTGCCTCCGCGGTCCGCTTCTCCCAGCGCCTCGGCCGCCGCGACGGCGACCGCTCCGGCCGTAAATTCTATCATCCCCGCTCATGAAGATCCTCGTCATTTCCAATCTCTATCCGCCCCACGAGATCGGCGGTTATGAAATCATTTGCCGCGACGTCGTGGACCTCCTGACCCAGCGCGGCCACCAACTCCGCGTGGTCACCTCGGATCATCACCTCGATGGCCGACCGCAAGTCGATCAACCGAACGTCTCCCGCAGCCTCAGGATTCACGGAATGTACGGCCACCCGTGGCTGCCGATCCAAGGAGTTTTCTCAATCGAATCCCACAATCACCGGGCGTTGCAGCAGGAAATCGACACCTTCCAACCCGATGTGGTTTACGTCTGGAACCTCGGCGGCATCTCCAAGTCGCTGCTTCACCGGCTCGAAAAATCCCGCATCCCGGTGGTGTTCTATCTATCCGATCACTGGATCGCCCGCAGCATCGCCGCCGATGTGTGGCTCGACTGGTGGAACACTCCCGGCTCGGCCAGCCG
>JAYTEI010000284.1:0-6700 GCA_043735445.1 Akkermansiaceae bacterium
TAGTCGGGATGAAACTGGTAGATCCCATGCATGTATTGGTTCCTCAACTCCGGCAGGAGCGAGGCGAGTTTCTCGGCATGGCTCGTTAGCCCCTTGTCGAGTCGCCGCCGGGACACTTCATGTAACGGCCGAATCTCTGTGAAAATTCCGTCATGAATCAACCCTTCCGTGCCGCTGGACCCAGAAAATCCCCGGACGGATGAAGTCCCGCGCAAGACGCTCCAACTTGGTGAAGTCTTCCACCACCGCGAAGCTCACGCGCGGCTCATTGGAACAGGGCAAAACCACCTCCGTCGGGTAGTGCTGCCAACCTTTGATCTGCAACGCATCGCTGAGAATCGATCCCGGCAAGCCTTGTTCGCCGCGCAAGTCCGGCGGATCCGCTGTGGTGAGCACGCCGAATACCTCTGGCAATGCGCCGTGCGGGAATTCAGCACGAAGTTGGAATGAGGCTGGAGGGTTCATGGTTGGAAGAGGCGGACGGGAGCGTGGCCATCTTGGCCGCATCTTCGAGAGCTTATGAAGATGCAAGCGAGACGCCCACGCGCCCTTCCTCCGTGCTGCCGCCGCCCAGGCTCATCCGGTATTTGATGCCGTAGTTGATGATGAAGTCGAGTTTCACCGAGATGATTGCCGAATGGGTCTAATCCCTCCTTTGCGACCGATTCCAAATGCGACTCGATAGACATCCGGCATCTGGACGCAGTTGCCCTTTTGCCGTGAAAAAATTCCGAGCCTTATCAAATTCTCAAAAATTCCATCTGTTGGATTTTGCTCCGAAAGCGTCGGGCCCAGCTTGGGAGAAAACTCATTCTGATCACTCGCATGCAGCCCTTTGACTTTCTCCACGATATTGTGATCCTTCCAAAGAGATAGAATATCGCCTTCATCACAAGGGACATTGATTTGTCCATTAAGAACGCTCATGACCTCTCCCACCCAGGGATAGTCTTCTGTGATTTCCGCAACCCGGGTCTGAGAAGCTGCTGAGACACCTCGTTGGATACCTGTGAAATAAAGCGGAAGAGAGGTATTCGACGGCGGTTCGATAGCCGCAGCTTCGCGCAGAGCCGCGAGAAAACTGCGCGGACTGATTTCTCCGTGGCTATCAGCAAGGTGGTTGGGCAGCCAAGTATAAGGGTAACCCCGCTTGACGCTGTCCTGATTGTGACTCATCGCTCCACCTGAAATCGCGTGAAACACCTCACGCTGCGTCTTTGGTTCGCCTTTAATTGAGGAAGGCAATTCCCAAACACCCGCCTTTTTTTGCCATGTCTGAGACAGCTGGCCTTGTTGCTTTAGGATTTGGGTAACACCATCCCTGAAAGCTTCAGCTGCTTGCTCATGATCGGCATTCGCCATGCGCTGGAAGAACAAGGAAAAGAGCGCAACCGGGTTCCAATCCAGACGCGCATGGCCGTCGATTAGTTTCGATGCGTCCGGGAAAGCAACAATTTGGGCGTCTTCAAACATGTCTGGACGCAGAAACACTTTTGCTCGAATCCTTGAGAAAGATTGTAGTTGGAGGGCAAACCGAAGAACCGAGCGGGCGATTGGACGAATCTCGTCCCAATTCGAGGCGAGCCTGTCCAGTCCGTCGAAGGCGATCATCAGGTGGCGATTCTCGTCCTCAAAACGAGTTGCCAATCCGCCCAGCAACCCTTCGACCTCCTCGACATTCTCGGATGTCCAAGCGACACGATCGCTCCACTTGATCATACCTTGATAAGGTGAAACATCTTGATCGAGTGCTTGATTGAGAAGAACGGTCATCCAGATATCCTCCAAATGCTCGGCGTGAGCTTTTGCAAGACTATCCAGAACCCGAGGAGAGGGATAGATGTTTGCGCGCGAAGCAACACCGAAGCCTGCGATTACCGTTAGGTTGTCGGTACGTGAGAGCTTGGCACCGAGGGTGTTGGCGATCCAATTGCGGTGTTCCTCGCGTTGCAGCGCGGCCCACCAGAAACTCTTGCCGCTACCGCGACCGCCGCGCACCACGGAGGTGCGAAAGTCGAGTGCTTTTGCTTGGGAAAAGGTAACCAAGGCGTCCGCGACTTTGCCGGGATCTTCAACCGTGTCCGTCACCTTGCAGGCGTTGGCGATTGCTTCGCGTAGTTCGGCGGATGCAATGGGGAAAGGACTGCTCATGATGGGAAAGTTGGAGAAATTTGCAGGCGGTCGTCGATGCTGGTAAGGAACTCGCCATAGCAGAGCCGGATGAGGTCTTCGTCGTGGAATGATGACGAGGTGTTTGTCGGGTCGAACTCCATGAATTTCCGATCCCATAGGATTGACGGTGCCGAGTGCGGCGCATCGGTGTCCTCCTCGGGGAAGTTATAGATGTCCCCGACCTCGGAACCTGCCGGCACATCCTCATAAAGTGTTTCATTGAAAAGGGAATAAGCGGCAGAGGAGAATGCCTGCTGATGTTCATGCCGCCCGGTCTCCGGCATCATGGCATCCACCAATTGAAGTCCGTCACGGAAACTCGCGAGATGGCGCGGAAATGACCGCCAATGCTCGAACATGCGGCGGTATCCTGACCATGTCTGCGGGGAATGGCTGGCGAATATAAGCCGCAAGGCATCCGGGACACGAACTAGAAGCGTGGCGGCGATGTCATGCATTCCTGCCCGGCTGTCCAACAGCACCACATCGGGCTTTTCCGCTGCTTCCAGTTCCCCAAGCATCCGAAAAAATCGCTCAGGGAAGCTTTCCATTTGCTGGCTTCCCGGCCGTGAAAGGTCGGCATAGACGCGGGATAGCTTGGGGATATAGCCGGATTCTTCCCGACCGAAGGCCGGTGCGACGCGGATGATTCCCGGCCAATTCGAAGCAAGTGGACTTGTCGAAACGATGTCCGCCAGCAAGTCTTTCGAGGCCTGTTCCAATGCATCCTCGACGAACCAATCGATGATTCCAAGCGGAGGCAAGTCGGTTGGAGGCAAGAGAAGACTGCTCAAGCCGGGTGACTCGAGGTCCACGTCCAGAACCAACACTTTCAAACCCTGTTTCGCGAAGTGCCGTGCGGTGAGACAGAGTGCCGTTGTCCGGCCAACGCCACCTTTGAGCCCGAAAAACACAATCCGCTTGGGATGCGGGGTGTCCCGGCCTCTGGCTTTTTCTGGAAAAGCCGCTTGCAACCAGTCAGCACCAATGACGCCTCGGTCTGCAAAGGGAATCTCTCGCTGCCCCTCCGCATCCAGCGAAAGAAACTGGAGATGTGGATTGGTGCGGATTTCAGCAGCATTGAAGAAATCCGTGTCGAAGAGCAGTGGCCGTGTTGAGTCCGCGCTGGTGCCAAGTGCCTCCAGCCACAGCGTGGATAATTCAAGGCGTTCAGCATCCTCCAAGGCCGGACACAGGAGGCGCAGGCGGCCATACAGATCCCGAATCAAAAGGAAGTTTTCGACTCCCTGGTGACAGATCAATTCGCTTTCGGCGAGCAAGCCGCGGGCGATTTCAAGTGCTTGGTTGAAGCGGACGATTTTCATGGATCAGTAAATGGGTTGGCCGTCGAGCATGGCGGCATCAAGGGCGGATTGGATTTCATGGGACGCTGTCTTCCAGTCTTGTTCAGAAATCTTCGGGTAGTCGGAATGATCCTCATCGTAGTAGCGATATTCCGCTTTCCACGATCGGAGACCGGCGAGGCTGGGAGCATCAGCGAAGTATTTTGAGTGAGTGTGGCCGCTGACCAATGCGCGATAGTTCGTTGCCAAGCCCGAGGCATCAACGAGTTGATTCGCGTGGGGTTTAGAACGGCCCGCCAGGTCTCCGGTCATAGGAATCTCGCTGCAAACCTCCACACAAAAGCAGCAGATACTTGAGCCCGCATTCTGCTGCGAGGCCGAAAAAATGGCCTGCGTTGACATTGCGCTTCTGTGCCGCATCACTTGCCAAGCGATCTGCATCGGAATGAAGGCGGCGTGAGGCTTTGTAAAATGAGGTGCGTGTCATACGGCGGAAGGCGCTGTGCGGAGAGGCTTAGGCGAACTTGCCGAGCTTCACAAGCTCGCGGTAGGTGTCGAGGGTCTGGCTCTTCACGCTCATGAAAAGTTTTATTTTGAAGACGGCGATTTTAGTGAGATAAAGCCGCCGAGCGTAGCCATATATCTGTTCCCAACCCTGCCATGTCTTATCCTTGCATGGTTGTTTCATTTTAATAAGAAACTCCAACATTCCACAAGTTCGTGGGCAAAGGTCTCGACGATGTCCTCGTCCTTGCTGCGCTTTTTCCCGACCTCGACATCGGAGCAGACGGCGAAGGAGTGGAGTGGAATGGCGCTTTCCTGCGTCCACTCGGTGAGGGTCTGGGAAAGCAGGTTCAGGCTGGGGACGAGGAACAGGACGCGCTTGTTTTTCCCGGCGACTTCCTCGGCGATTTTAAGGCTGGTGAAGGTCTTGCCGGTGCCGCAGGCCATGATGAGCTTGCCACGGTCGGCGGATGCGAGGCCGTGGGTGACTTTAGCTTTGGCGCTGGTCTGGTGGGGGCGGAGTTCTTTCTTGGGTTTGAGGGCTGGAGCGGCGCTGGGTTGGTATTTCGCCCAGTCAATCTGGCTAGTTTCGAGATCATGGAGGTCGATTTTGTAAACGGGCGGAGTCTGGCTGTGCAGGGAGTTTTCCGCGTTCTCGCTCCAGTCGTTGGTGGTGGTGACGATGTCGGCCTTTCGCACGCGGTAGTCCTCGGCAAAGCACTTGCACTGGATGGCGTGAAATTCCTCGGTGCCGTGGGTCTTGGCGACGAGGTCGATGCCGGTGTCTTTGGCGGGATCGCAGGCGGCAACATCGGCGAGGCCGGAGGCTTTGATCAGGCGCACCGCTAGCAGGTCGTAGAGCTTTTCATAACTCAGCCACGCCCGACCGACTATATTTCCAATCCGCTGCGCGATCTTCATCCCGAGCTGGTGGGCGATCATCCCGGCTAACACCAACGCCTGCATGTGATGCTCGCCGCTCTTGCGGTTGAGGGCTTTGCCCAGGTTGAGAGCCTGCTTCCATGCGCGGAACTGGATTTCCACCGCCCAGCGGGCGCGGTAGATCGCGGCAAGCTGGCTCACGCTCGCCTGTTCCTTGTCCAAGTTGGTTAGCATGAGGTGCCAGCCGTCGCGGATGAGTCCTTTCGGGTAGGGTTTTTTGCCGCTTTCACGGGCTTTTTTGCGTCGCCCGGCGCGGCGGGCCGTGGCGACTTCCGGAGCCGCGCGGATGGCGACGAGGCGACATTTTTTGCCATGTGCGCCGACGATGGCCGGGAGGTCGATGAGGTCGCCCCGGAAGCTTCTCAGGTATTTCTCCAGATCATCTCCGTTTTCCAACATGGCACCCGTGGTCAGCGGCAGGCGGGTGAGCCACCAGGCCTCGCGCAGCTCGATGGCGGTGAACTCGCTCAGGCTGAAGTAGCCCATATCCCGCAGCACCAGATCGCCGCGCCGGACTTCCACGATGAACTCTTTGCCGATGGTTTTGTCTTGGGTGGTGGCGGCGTGCAGGGTGTGGGAAACGATGCTGTCTGTTAGCAGGTCGTAGGCGAGGTCGATCTTTACTCCGGCGGTTTCTCCGTGGTGGTTGCCGTGCGCGGGGAAGGCTTTCGCGTTGTGTTAATCTGTGAGCAATGACCCCATAAAATTATGGCTTCGCCTTCTCTTCATCAGCCAACTCTTCAATGGTGAGATTCCGAAAAGAAATCTCTGCTTTGCAGTTGCCATGGATTTGCAGACCAAACTTCCCTTCTAATGGAATCGCGGGATCTTTTTCAGTATAATCTACGGTCAATTTCCCGTTCACTAAATTCCGAATTCGAGACCCTTCACAGCGCACTTCATAGCGGTTCCACTCGCCTTTTTTCTCAATGGCTTCGATGAGTTTTGGATCAGGCTTCACGAGGACATTCGGCATCCGGCGCATTTCATCGCACAATGCTCCCGTGTAACCATGCCCAATGTCTGCTTGAAAACCCTTCATCTCATGGGGCTTTTGTTCATGTCTTTGGCTCCAGAACTGCATTCCTCCATTCACGAAGCCTGTCGTGCCTTGAAGTTTGTATTCAAACTTCAAGGCAAAGCTCTTGTAGGATTTTTTCGTTGCTAGAAACTCATTCTGTGGATTGCCTTCCAATGATCCACCCACGATCACTCCGTCCACGATCCTCCAAACCTTCGCCGTTTCTCCCTCCCATCCTTCAAAGGTTTTTCCATCAAACAAGGGCTTCACTTCAGCATCCAGTGGTTGCAGAAAAAAAGCTGTCAGGCACAGCGACAATCGTAAGAGGAGACGGTTATTGGACATAAGTTTGAATTACCGCCACTGAGAGACGCATGCACAAGAAAAATACTTTCACCCGGACATCATCTCCAGGGCGTTTGGTTTGAGGGGTCATGGAAACGGGCGGGCGTTGAGGATCAGTTTGATGGCGAGCTGGTTGTTGTCCTGATAGTCGGCAATCAGGGTGGGCAGGTTGTTTTTCTCGTCATCGTCAAATGGAATGATGGCCAACAGAGCATTGCGGGGCAGCGCGAGATTCTGGGCGATGTTGACGCGACGAAACCGGTGACGGTCCTCTTGCCACACGCTGTCGTCGCGCTTGTGGTGGTTGCGGTTCTCCACGCTCCAGTGCTCCCGGACCGCGGTGCCGAGGCGAACGACCTCTTCCGGCGAGAGGCTGGAGATGAAGTGCCGGAGGTGGTGGTGTTCTTGCTCA
>JAYTEI010000285.1:0-14627 GCA_043735445.1 Akkermansiaceae bacterium
CCTGCAACTGCGGGACGTGGCGGATGTGTTTCCAGCATCGGGCCGGGCCTCAATCCAGCACGAAGGCGGCCGCCGCCGGCAGGTGATAACTTGCAACACCCAAAACCGCAGCGTCAAGGAGGTGGTGGCGGATGCGCGGCAAGCGATCTCCAAACAGGTCGATCTGGGCAAGGGGATGCAGCTCGTTTTCACCGGTGCTGCGGAAGCCGAGGCGGAAGCACACCGGAACCTGGCAGCCTCCTCCGCCCTCGCGCTGATGCTGGTGGTGCTGCTATTATGGATCGTTTTCCGCTCGGGCAGAAATGTCGCACTGGTGATGGTGAACCTGCCCTTTGCACTCATCGGCGGGATTGTCGCGCTGGTGGTCAGCGGCATGCCGATCTCGCTCGGCGCACTCGTCGGCATGGTCACCTTGTTTGGTGTTAGCACGCGCAACGCGATCATGATGCTGTCCCATTACGAACATCTCGTGCAAGTCGATGGCGCACTCTGGAACCTCAAGACCGCGATCCGCGGCGCAGGCGAGCGGATGATCCCGGTGATGATGACGGCCATGGTCACCGCGCTCGCCTTGCTGCCCATCGCCCTCAAACCGGAAGCCGCCGGTCAGGAAATCGAAGGGCCGATGGCCATCGTGATCCTCGGCGGACTGATTTCATCGACGGTGTTGAATCTGTTATTGCTGCCCGCGCTGGCGCTCAAGTTCGGCCGCTTTGGTCGAGTCGATTCCACTGCCTGTTAGCGCCCTGCCACCCAGTTCACTGAGTTGACGAGGATCGCCTTGAAGGCGGGGTGGTCGTGCGCGAGTGCGTCGTGACCGAGGGTGATGCCGACGATGCGGGTCGTGCGATCCTTCACCAGCCACACGCTTGGGTGCGGCTCCTTGCCGCCGTCGGGGGCGTTCTCGGCTAACACTTCCACCTTGGTTTTTGTGCCGATCTCGAAGCGATAGTTTTCATCCGTGATCTTGAAGGTGGCGGGCACGCCCTTCATGATCGGATGCTTGGTGTCTTTGACGGTGACTTCGAACTCGCCCTTGCCGTGGCTCGGAGTTTTACCGCCGACGAAGCGCTCGTTGAAGCCTTTCCACGACGTGTGGTCCCAAGTGCCGGCGTGCAGGACGACGATGCCCTTGCGTTTGTCGGCGAAATCATGGAGCGCTTTTTGAAACTCGTCCTTGCCGAATTGGTCGTGATTTCCGCTGAAAACAAGCACATCGGCCTGCGGCAGCAGGGTGAGCGCTTCCTCAAGATTCGGCGTGGCGGCGACGTCTATGCCGGGCGCGGCTTTAAGGGTGACGGCGTCTGAGCCGAGGAAGAACTTCGGGAAATCATGCGAACTCCCGGCACCGACAAGCAGCACGCGGAGAGTTTTGGCGGGTTGGGGATCGGTGAATTTTTGGCCCATGGCGGTGGTGCTGTCCGGTTGCGCGGTAGCAGTTAGAACAAGGGCGCTGGCGAGCACGGTGATTTGAGTTAGGTAGGTTTTCATGGTGGGGATTTAGTGAGTGGGCTTGGGCGCGCAGCTCCGGATGTAGCCGATGATGTCGCGGAGGTTGTCGGGGCCGATGGCTTCGAGTCCTTCGGGCATCAGCGAGTTGTCGCCTTTTTTGCGGCTGGCGATGTCGGCGGCTTTCAAGTCGGTGGTGATCCCACCGGGCTGGCGGATTTGGACGCGGGTTTCGTTTTCACTGGCGATGAGCGCAGAGAATTGGGTGCCGTCCTTCAGCGTGAGGTTCCAGGTGCGGTGCTCGTCATCGACGACTAAGTTCGGGTTCACGATGCTGGTGAGAAGTTCTAACACCGGGTGCGAGCCGATGCCCTCAAGCGCCGGTCCGAACACGTTGCCCGCGCCTTCGAGCTGATGGCACGTCGCGCAAACCGCAGCAAACATCAGCTTGCCGTTAGGGACGTTGGCCGGGGTGTCGATCTGCGGCAGCAATTTCGCGATGAGCTGATCCTTACCGCCTGCCGAGCCGCCGAAAACGGTGGTGGCACGCTTGGCAATGTCCGCATCCGGGTGGGAAGTGAGCCGGGAAATCTGGCCCGGTGCCAGTGAGGCGGCGGCGATCTTCTTCGCCTCCACGGCATCTAGCAGCAACTTCGCCCACGGCGGTCGGCTGACGAGCGCGGTGTAGGAGGTTTCCTGCTGGCTGGGTGGCAGGGTGGGGTAGGCATCGATCAGCGCACGGCCAGCGTCGGCCTCGCCGGTGGCTGCTAGGGCGGTGATCAGATCCTTGGCGAGCGAGTCGGGTTGCGGCTTGGCTAACAGTGCGATGACGTTGGGCAGGATAAATTTGTTAGCCGCGCGGGCGGGCAACAAGGTGCGGATGGCCTCGGCGCGGAGGGCTTCGGGTTGCTTCGGATCGCGGGCGATGTTGAGAAGGTCTCCGGCGACTTTGGAGATCTCCTTGCTGAGCACTCCGTCTTTGTCCCAGGCGACGGCGAGTGGCAGGGCGGCGGCGGAAAGCGCCGGATTGGCGGACGACAGGATCGGGCGGAGCGCGGCTGCTAGACTGCCCGGCGCGGCAGGCGGTGCCTTGCCGATTTCATTCAGCACCGCAGCCACGAGCTTTGGATTGGGCGAGGTGGCGGACGCTTGGATTACGGCTAACAATTGCGCCTGGTTGCCGCCGGTGGCCAGCGAGGCCGCCAGCGAGCGGACGGATTCCTCGCTCTGCGCGGAACCGGCTGCGTCTGCTAGAATTTGTGCGAGCTGGGACGACGGGTTTCTCGCACTCGCAGCGTCGGCGGCAGCCTTCGACCAGTCGTCACTGAGTTTCGCGCCGCTGGCTAACAGCACCGCAGTGACCTCCGCGCTCATCGCCGAGGCACCGAGCGCACGCAAGGTGGCCAACCGGACACGGGCGTCCTTGTCGCCGATGCCGGCGGTGGCTTGCTGGGCATCGAGCGGTCGGCCGCTGGCCTCCACGATGAGCATCGCGTTTTTCCTGACGCCGGCGTCCTGGGCTTGGAACGCGGCTTGGAGCGTCGGGTCCTTGAGCTGGTCCAAGCGCTTCAGCGCCCACAAGGCGAGGATGCGGGCGGGCACGAACGGCTCGCTGGTGGCCATCGCCGTGAGAGCGGGCACGGCCTGAGTGCCGAGTTCGGCGGATTTTTCGCTGAGAATGCGGATCGCATTGAAACGGACGACTTTGTTAGGATGCTTGAAGGCGGCGACCAGCGCGGTGGCATTTGCCTGATAGAGATCGGGAATCGGGAACTTGGTGGCCGACTGGCTCTGGATCCGGTAAATGCGCCCGAAGTAGGAATCGCGGTCGGGCCGGACGGATGCGCCGGATTTGCTGTGCTGCGGCCCGCGGGTGTCATTGTGGGTCACCACCGGCGTGTTGAAATCGAGGATATACATCGCGCCATCCGGGCCGAACGAGACGTCGATGGGGCAGAACCAATAATCCATGGAACGCAACCACTCGCTGTTAGGAAGGATCAGTTCACCCTTTAAAACCGGACCCTCCGGCACCAGCGACTCGTGATGGATGATGTCGAGGATCGGCTCGCTGGTGAAAATTTTACCGTCGTAGTCCTTCGGCCACGCGCCGCCTTCATAGATCGCCGTCGAGCAGGCGGCGGTGAAGCGACCGACTTGATCGATCTGCATGATCGGCGCTCGATCTGGCAGATCGGCGCGCGCCACATTGCGGCCGGGGTTCACGGAGAAGAAGGCCTGCGCTTTGGTGTTAGGCGCGCGAGCAAGCACCCACTCCGGCAGCACCACATACTGCAGCGGGTTGCCGCTGGTCGCCTTGCCGTGGAAAATTTCCATGTCGCTGGTGACCTCACAACCGAAGGAATTCCCGCCTTGGGAGGCGACCTGCTCGATGGCTGAGCCGTCCGCTTTGAAGCGGAAAACACCGGGCGAAATTTTGGCCATCAGCTTGTTAGACGACGGGTTGACTGCATTCGCACCGCTGCCGGTGCTGGCATAAATCCAGCCGTCCGGGGCCGCGATGAAATGATTGGCCACGAAATGGGTGTCGCCCGGGGCGAAGCCATTGAACAACGGCGTGACCGTTTCCGCCTTACCGTCGCCATCCGTATCGCGCAGCCAGACGATGCTCGGCTGGGCCACCGCGATCACGCCGTCGCCCGCGAAACAGAAGCCGGTGACGAGTTCCAAGCCGGTGTAGAAGACGTGCTTCTTGTCCATCTCACCGTCGCCGTTGGTATCCTCTAACATGCTGATGCTGTCGCGAGCCGGGCGCTCGTAGTTGCCGGGATCGAGCACGCCGGTTTCCTTCCACGGCGGGGCGACGAGCGGTCGCCGCCCGTTAGGATACTCCGGAGTTTCCGCCACCCACATCCGGCCCTTGCCATCCCACTGAACGGCGATGGGCTTATTGATCAGTGGCTCCTCGGCGACGACGTTGGCGACGAATCCGGGCTGCATTTTGAACTGCTGGATCGCATCTGCCGCGCGTCGTGGACCGTCTAACGGGTAGCGCAAATCGGCGAGATCAGCCTTGCTGGAAAACGCGTCAATGTTCGCCTGTTTCCCGGTCCACGCCACGGCGCGGAGGATGAACGAACGCAAACTCGCGTGGGCGAGCGTCTCCGGCGCACCTTGCAGAAATACGGCGGCGCGGTGCGTCGCGTCCTCGTAGGTCCACATCTGCGGCTGGAGGTCGTAGATGGAAGAACGGACATCGCGACCGGGGATTTTCGGGCCGTCGCCGCGCTTGGCATCACGGCCTTTCGGCGTGAAGGCCGAGCCGAGGACGAAGATATTATCAGATAGTGTTAGGTCGTAGAGCGTGTCGTCGGTGATGTCGAAGGGCGATGAGTCTTTGACGATCGGGTGCGAGTTACTCACCACATAGAGCATCATTTTGCTGGAAAATTTGCGGCTGTCCTTATCATCCCACGCGCCGCCGAGTGTGGCCTTGCCCCACGCCACGTCGCCGGCGGCGATTGCTGCGTTGACGGCTACGATCCCGCCGCCGCGCTGGGTGAAGGCCGTTAGAGCGGCCTGGTTGGCGACCGTCAAAGCCTCGAATTTCTCGCGATGGATCAGCACCACATCGGCGTGCGTTAGCTTGGCCTCGTCCGGCTCGGAGGCGGTGACCACCTGCGCTCCCGCGGCTTTCAGAGCCGCCGCGTAGGGATCGCGGAAGGTGTTGTTATCGCTGGTGACCAGCACCCGCAACGGCGCGGCGATGAGCGTGGAGCTTGCCGCCAGAAATGTCAGGACGGGTGTTAGAATGAGCAATGGCTTCATGAAATTTGCAATCGGTTCGGCTGAGTTTACGGCAGTTTGGACACTTTATTCCCATGACTGGGTGCCGCGAGGTGACGGCTCATCATGGCTAACAATTTTTCAGCACAAGCTCTGGCGAATACCGGGCTGTTGATTTCCTCGTCGAGTTCTTCCACCGGAACCTTGGCCGTGGCGCGGATCGCGGTGAACAACGCCTCATCCGCCGCCGCATCGTGAAACGGCTGGCCCGCCGCGCTGATCACGCTGATCGCCTTTTTCGGAATCATGATCACGGCGGGAGCTTCGTAGCAGTTTACCTTGTTAGCGAGGATGCGGCCGAGTTCGGCGCATTCGTCCGGCGTCGTCCGCATCAGCGTGACTTGCGGGTTGTGGAGGTAAAAATTGCGGCCTGCAAATTTCGCAGGGACGGTCGCGCGTTCGCCGAAGTTGACCATGTCGAGGCAGCCCGGCGCGATCACGGCGGGGATCTTCGCCCTAGCCACCGCGTCCATCCGCTGCGGGCCGGCACTGAGCACTCCGCCCACCAGTTCGTCCGCCCACTCGGTGGTGGTTAGATCGAGCACCCCGGCGACAAGGCCACTTTCTATCAGCGCCTCCATCGCGCGTCCGCCCGCGCCGGTGGCGGCGAAAACGAGCACCTCGGAGCCCGCCTCCTCGATGATCCGCTTCGCCTCGGTGACGCAGCCGGTGGTGTTTCCGAACATGCTCGCGACGACTAACGGCCGTGAGTCGTCCGCCTGGATTTCCGCTTCCACCATCCCGCAAATCGCCCCCGCGGCCCGCACGAAAATCATCCGCGACAGGCGGTTCAGTCCCGCCACATCGACGATGCTCGGCATCATGACGATGTCCTTGGTGCCGAGATACGGCGCGATATTTCCTGCCGCCAAGGTGGAGACCATCAGCTTCGGAAAACCGAGTGGCAGCGCCCGCATCGCCGCCGTGGCGATGGCCGTGCCACCACCGCCACCTAGGGAAATCACGCCGTCTATCGCTCCATCAGCCACCAATTTTGCGAGGAAAACGGGGGCAGCTTCGCTCATTGCTACCACGCATTCACCGCGATCCTTGCGGGCTAGCAACTCCGTGAGATCAAGCCCCGCTGCGGCGGCGACTTGCCCGCGGGTGTAGTCCGGCGTGACGGTGGGCGGACCGCCGCTGCCGACATCAATCAGCAATGCCCGGTGCCCACGCGCACGGATCCAGTCGGCGATGAACGCATGTTCCTCGCCCTTCGAATCCAGCGTCCCGAGAACTGCGATGGTGGCCATGACAGTTAGTTTTTCCGCTTCACGGAAATAGCTTTGAACTGGCGGGTTAGATTCGTCAGCGACTCCTCGATGCCCATCCGCTCCAAGCTCGACGCGCCGACAAAGCCGACGCAGTCCGTCGCCTGGATGACCCGGTCCGCGTCCTCCGGGGTATTGATCGGGCCGCCGTGGCAGAGGTAGAAAATGTCGTCTCGGACGGACCTCGCCGCGTCGATGATGTCCTGCGTGCGCTTGATGGTTTCCTCCCAGCTCACCACCGCGTTGGTCACGCCGATCGAGCCGCCGACGGTGGTGCCGACGTGGGCGATGATCGCATCTGCGCCGGACTTCGCCATCTCGACGGCCTCCTCCGGGCAGCCGACATAGACGATGGAAAACATCTCCATCTTGCGGGCGAGGGCGACCATTTCAAACTCCTTCTTCACGCTCATCCCGGTCTCTTCTAACACGCCGCGGAAATGCCCGTCGATGATGGTGTGAGTCGGGAAATTGTTCACGCCGGAGAAGCCCATGTCCTTCACCCTGCCGAGCCAATGCCACATCCGGCGGCGCGGATCGGTGGCGTGGACGCCGCAGATGACTGGGATTTCCTCGACCACCGGCAGCACCTCGTATTCGCCGATTTCCATGGCGATCGCGTTGGCATCGCCATACGCCATCAGCCCGGCCGTCGAGCCGTGGCCCATCATCCGGAAGCGGCCGCTGTTATAAATGATGATCAGATCCGCGCCGCCTTTCTCGATAAATTTCGCGCTGATTCCCGAGCCGGCACCGGCCGCGATGATCGCTTGGCCTTTCGAGAGAGTGTCGTTGAAGCGCTCGATGACTTCAGTGCGGGTGTAGGGATTTCCCTTTCCAGTCCATTGATTTGGCATGGCTTGGTTGTGGCGGGTACACCGAAACCGTCGAGCGGGAAAGCGGGCGAAGGCTCCACTTTCGGCTATCCGCTATCCACATCGCGCAGCAAGCTCGGGCTGCCGCCCCCGAATGACCGACTCCGCCGAACCGCTAAAAGACACCGAGATCCTCGGCAAATCCACCCGCTATCAGGTGGTCCGCGCGGACGCTTCCGACCTGCGCGGCTGGATGCAAGATGGTCCGGTTTGCCCGCTGTTAGGCCAGCATCATATTTCCCACTGCGGGATCATGAAGGCGGTGCCGCCGTTTGAAATCGTCCGCGCCAACCAGAGCGGCACCTTTATGTTAGCCTGCCTGGACGGTGAGGGCGTCATTCTAGCAGACGGGCAGTGGAAACGGATCCGCCCCGGTCAAGCTTGTCTCCTGCCGCCCTTCGTCATGAATGCGCTCAAGTGTCTGCCCGGAAAACCGTGGAATTTCGCCTGGGTTCGCTACCGGGAAACTCGCGAGGCCCGCCCCATTCTATCATCCATCTCGCCCGTGACTGGCCATTTTGAAACCGCCCCGCTCAAGGCCGCCATCGAAGGCCTCCACGCCGAAAGTATTTCCGCTAACAGCGCCTCCGCCCTCCATCACTGGAGCGAACTCGTCCACCACTACGTTCTCCGTTTCGCCCAACCTCACACCACCGACGACCGACTCTGGCGCGTGTGGCAACGCGTCGAAACCGACCTCGCCCGCGCTTGGACGCTCGAGCAACTCGCCGCCATCGCCTGCCTCAGCGGCGAGCACCTCCGCCGCCTCTGCCGCAAAGACCTCGGTCGCAGCCCGATGCAGCATCTCACCCACCTGCGGCTCCAGCGCGCCCGCCATTTACTCTCTATCACCGACGATAAAGTGGAAGTCATCGCCCGCGCCGTCGGCTTCGAAAGCGCGTTCACGTTTTCTAACACGTTCAACAAATGGATCGGCTGGCGGCCCTCGGAATTCCGGCATTGAGTTAGAGATGCTGTTTGGTTTCTCGGTAAACGATTCCTCTGCCTTCATTCTTTTGCCATTATCTTCAACTACGGCGATGGCGTTGATCGAACGAAGACTTTTTTCACAGTTGCGCCAAATCAGGTCCAGTGATTCCCAGAGTTCGACTTGTTGACCGCGTGGGATTTATAGTTTCCCACTCCATTCTGGGCAGGGTCATGAAAATGATCCGGCGGACCCGATCCGCAGGTGGCGCACATTTCCAGCCCACCCAGCTCCCGGTTTCCACTTGCGCGGATGCGGGGGCGGGGCTACTCCGCGCACATGAAAACCCGCGCCGCCTGCCTGCTTGCCAGCGTTGTGATGTTCTCCGGCTGCAAGGAGAAAAAGCAAATCACCGTCACAGAAACCCGTGCGGCGACCACTCGCGATGTCGCGCCCAAGCTATTTGCCACCAGCGACGAGCGCTTCCGCGACGCCAAACCGAGCCCGGTCAAGGGCGACACGCCGGCCAGTTGGTTGGTGCTGCCCCCGGCGCAATTCCGCCTGCTCAACTACCGCTTCGGCGAGAGCGGGATGGGCGAAGTCTGGGTCTCGCTCGCCCAAGGCAGTGTGCTCGACAACGTGAACCGCTGGCTCAAGCAGTTCGGCGCAGAGCCGGTCGATGCAGCCGCGTTGGAGAAACTTCCAGCCATGACGCTCGCCGGCTCCACCGGCAAATGGGTGACTGCCGCAGGCGATTACGCAGGCCCGATGAATGCTCCCGTGAAATCTGGATTTGCCGTCGCCGGAGTGATCGCGTCGTTCGGTGGACAAATCCTGACCTTGAAAATGGTCGGTCCGCAAGCCGAGGTGGAGGCCGCTAAGCCGGTGCTTGAGAGCTTCGCCAAGACCCTCCGGATGGCTGAATGATTGTCTTTTGAAATTTCGTATTGCGACCCGCTCATTTGACCATGGAAATCCCAGACACCCCGCCGCCCCGCAAATCGATCAGGTCGATTCCGGGTAAAATCTTCGATGTGCTTTCCGGCTTCGGCCTCGCGACGATCACCTTGCTTCTGTTAGGGCTGCTCACTTGGTTCGCCACCTTGGAGCAAGTCGATAATGGACTCTATCCGACGCTGAATAAGTATTTCGCCACCGATTGGAGACATATCTTCCTACTCCCCGAACTCAATGGCAAGATCGTGCCGCTGCCCTTACCCGGTGGTTACTGGATGTGCGCGGTGTTATTAGTAAACCTGATCCTCGGCGGCATCATCCGCATCCGGAAGGGCTGGAAACATCTGGGCAATCTCATCTCTCACTTTGGGATCATTTTCATGCTCATCGGCGCGGGCGTTACTTATCATTTCTCTGAGCGCGGAAACATGGCCATCGGGGAAGGGGAGTCTAGTAGCGCGGCGGAAGATTATATGGAATACGTCGTGGAGGTGGCCGAAATCAAGGACGCCAAACCCGCCAAGATCCATGTCATCCGCGGCAAGGACATTGACGATCTCGAGGGCGACAAGCTCCGCACCTTCCGTCTGCCCGAGATGCCATTCGATCTGGAACTGACATCTTACATGAACAATTGCGTGGCCGTTTCCGCCAGTGAGCGAGCGCCAGACCACGGGCAATTTGTGGCCGACGGTTATTTCCTGACGGAGAAACCCAAACTCGCAAAAGCCGAACCCGCCGAGCAATACACTGCTGGGAGTTATGCCCGCATAGTCACTCGCGACGGGAAAAAGCAAGCGCCCTTTATACTAGCAGGTGCCAGCTTCCACCCGTTTTCCTATCGGCTGGGCGACCGCGTTTTCACTGTGGACATGCGCAAACGCCTGTGGCCGATGCCTTTCACCCTCAAGCTCGACGAGTTCACCGCCGACTTTCACCCAGGCACTTCGATGGCCGCTAGATTTGTAAGTAAAGTCACCCGCATCGAGAACGGCGGCGAGGCCGCGGTCACCATTCAGATGAATGAACCGATGCGCTATGAAGGCCTCACCTTTTTCCAAGCCAGCTACGGCCCGCCCGGGGCGCTGCCCGGACAGAAGATGTATTCCGTGTTTGAAGTCGTGCGCAACCCGGCCGACCAGTGGCCGAAGTACAGTCTCTGGATCGTCGCATTCGGTATGTTTGTTACCTTCATGATTAAACTCGCCAGCTTCCTCGGGGCTGGCCCACGCAAACCCCACCATGTCTAACTCATCATCAAAAATCGGTCGCTGGATCGCTGCGGTTCTGGCGATATTATTATTAGTTGCTGTCGCTTCACAGATGGTTAAGGACAACATGCCTAAGGGTGATGTCCGGCAAGTCGAAGGTTATACCCCATGGGAAAATGAAACCCTTAAAATCGCTGAAACTATCCCGGTCCAGAACGGCGGACGGATCAAGCCACTCTCCACTTTTGCCGGCTTCACGATGCTCGGTCTCCACGGAGCGCGCTCGATGAAGGTCGAAGGCACTGGCGGAAAAACCTATAAGATCAATCCCACCGCTTGGCTGATGGACTCGCTGTTTCGTCCACAGCTCGCCATCAAGCTGCCCACTTTCCGAATCGATAACTCCGCCGTGCTCGAAACCATCGGTGTGAAGTCCCGCGGCAAACGCGATCGTTATAGTTATTCCGACATCGAACCGGGCCGGGAGAAACTCATCGAACTCGCGAAAACCTACGAAGCGGTTGAGAAGGATAAACGGGATCCAGTGCAGGCGCAGACCATCGCCCTTGCCTATAACCTTCGCGAATATGAAAGCTTGTTAGGTTACTTCGGTTTCGCCCGCTTCGGGGTAACCTTGCATGGCTCCGGCAAGGACGGTGCTGCCGATCAACACGCCGAAATCAGCGCGGTGATGCAGACCGCACCGGAAATCCGCAAGCAAGTCGCACAATCTCAAGCGCAGGGTCAACCCATCGATTCCCATATCCAAAGCTTGATGGAGCAAGTCCAAGATGCTGCAAACTTCGCGAAATTTGGACTGAACATTTTGCCGCCTGCCGAGCCGAAAAATCCGACTTGGCTCAGTGCGGGTAATGCAATCTTTAATGCGATCAGCGATCCAAAAACTGATGCGCAGCTAGCCATCGCCGATATCAAAGCCCTCGAAACCACCGCCCGTTCGGCGGGTGAAAGTGAAGCCACCTTCCGCGTGCAATTGGTCTCTCTCCGCGACCGACTCGCCGCCCGCGCCAAAGATCGCGGGGAATATAAACATATACAGTTAGAGGCGGATTTTTATCGGAAGAACTGGTTTCTCAATGCACTCGTCTTCTTTATCATCGGCACGGTGAGTGCGCTGACCATGTGGACGCTGGGTAAAGGAATCGCCGGGCGCATCGTAACTTGGATTACCTTTGGATCCACACTCACCGGCTTGGTAATTTGCATCATCGCCATCGTCCAACGTTGCATCATCATGCAACGCCCGCCGGTTGGAAATCTATATGATACCATCATCTTCATCGCCGCCACTGCGGTGCTCATCGCGTTGCTGATCGAAGCAATGACCCGCCGTCGCTTTGCCCTCGGCATCGCGCCCATCATCGGCACTTTATTAATCATTCTTTCCCGCCGCTTCGAGCTTGGAGATGCCAAGGATTATATGGATCCGCTGGTGGCAGTGCTCAATTCCAACTACTGGCTCACCATCCACGTTCTAACGATCACGCTGGGGTATGCGGCCGGTCTATTGAGTGCGTTCCTCGCCTTTATCTATTTACTCATGCGCGGCCTCTGCCTTGACAATGGCGATCGCGAAATCCGCCGCGCCTTCACCCGCGCAGTGTATGGCATGATTTGTCTAACATTGTTCCTTTCCCTCGTCGGGACCGTGCTCGGCGGCATTTGGGCTAATGATTCCTGGGGCCGCTTCTGGGGCTGGGATCCAAAGGAAAACGGCGCGCTGCTCATCGTCCTGTGGACGCTCGCGATCCTCCACGGTCGCCTCGGTGGCTATATCCGCGAGTGGGGTTTGCATTTCGCCGCAGTCTTCACCGGAGCCGTCGTCACCTTCTCGTGGTGGCATGTGAATTTCCTCAACACCGGCCTCCACAACTATGGCTTCACCGCCGGCAAGGACACCATCTGGGCTTTCTATGCCGTCATTCTCGGCATCCTCACCTTCGGAGTTATTGCGATGATCTTGGAGAAAAACAGAAGTCACCAGCAAGTCGCCGCGGCGGGCGGAAAGAGGCAGGCTGAAGCTTGAGATCTGGAGTGATTCCCCCGCCGAATGTTACCGGCTTTTGAAGCGTGTCTCATTCACCGCGGAAGCTACCAAGCGAAACCATTGCGTTGAGTGTGGCGATCTCCGGCAAACGGGTGAACTGGGTATTGGATGCAGATATAGAAGGGGGCTTTGATACAATAGACCACGAATCAAGGAGAATGTTAGCATTGCAAGGCTCCTAACGCCTAGTGGCTTCCCGCTGAGGAAATGATTGGAGCAAGACACACGGCGAAGAAATTTCCCTTTGCCGCTGGGAATCCCGGTACATGCTGGCCGCAGATGACAGCAGATTTTCTGGTGATCGGCGCAGGAATCGCCGGACTATCCTTCGCCCTGCGGGCGGTGCGGCACGGCACGGTGATCGTGCTAACCAAAGGCGAGGCTTACGAATCGAACACGGCTTGGGCGCAGGGCGGCATCGCCTCGGTGCTGCCGGAATCGCTGCGGGACGCTGGGGATTCTGAGGAATTGCATGTGGCCGATACGCTCGATGCCGGGGCCGGACTCTGCAAGGAAGCTGCAGTACGGACGATCATCGGCGAGGGCACCGCCGCGATCGAAGACTTGGTGGATTACGGGGTCTCGTTCGACAAAGAGGGCGATCATTTCCTGCTCGGCAAAGAAGGCGGGCACTCGCACCGGCGGATTCTCCACGCCCGCGATACGACTGGCCGCGAGGTCGCTAGAGCCCTGATAGAAACCGCCCGCAACACCCCAAATTTGACGTTGTTGGAGGACCATTTCGTGATCGACCTGATCACCACGGCCAAGCTCGGAGCGGCGGTGGACGACCGGGTGTTAGGAGCTTATGTGCTCGAAACGAAGACCAATGAGGTGAAGGTTTTTCGCTCCGACCGCGTGGTCCTCGCGGCTGGTGGCTGCGGTAAGGTCTATCTTTACACGACCAACCCCGACTCCGCGACTGGCGACGGCGTGGCGCTGGGTTGGCGGGCTGGCGCGTCGGTCGCGAACATGGAGTTTATCCAGTTTCACCCAACCTGTTTCTATAACCCAGGCGCGACTGGTCCCGAGGCGCGCTCGTTCTTGGTGAGCGAGGCGGTGCGCGGCGAGGGCGGGATCTTAATCAATGCGAAGGGCGAGGATTTCACCAAAAAAATCGACCCGCGCGGCTCGCTGGCACCGCGTGACATCGTCGCCCGCGCGATTGATAGGGAACTCAAGCGCACCGGCGCGACCTGCGTCTATCTGGATGTCACCCACAAGCCCAAGGGCTTCATGAAGGAGCGGTTTCCCTATATCTATCAGACGTTGCTGAGGTTTGGCCTCGATTGCGAAACCCAGCCGATTCCAGTCGTCCCCGCCGCGCATTACCAATGCGGCGGCGTCCTAACCGACGTGAACGGCAAGACCACCGTCCGTGGGTTGTTCGCGGTGGGGGAAGTGGGCTGCACCGGGCTGCACGGCGCGAACCGGCTGGCTTCTAACTCGCTGCTAGAGGGGAACGTGATCGCCCGCCGGGCCTTGGCTGAAATGTTGCATCTCTATCCGCTTGGCAAGTTTTCACCGGAACCTCCGGAAATCCCCGGCTGGGAACACGGTGACACTGCCGAGCCGGACGAACTGGTGGTCATCTATCACAACTGGGACGAGATCCGGCGGCTGATGTGGGACTACGTGTCCATCGTCCGCACCGACAACCGCCTGCGCCGGGCGACCGCGCGGCTGCGAAATTTAAAGAAGGAAGTCCGCGAGTTTTACTGGGGCCACCGCGTCAACGCAGACATCTTGGAGCTGCGGAACCTCGTCACGGTGGCGGGTCTGATCGTTGAGTGCGCCACTCGCCGGAAGGAGTCACGAGGGCTGCACTACACGCTCGATCATCCTAACACCGACGAGCGGCTGTGCTCGGACACCGTGCTGCGGAAATTCTAACGAGCCTTCGCATAGTCGTCCCACCACGCCTCGGCGGCCTTGGCATCGGGCTCGCCATCGGCGATGACGAGCCGGTAGCGGGCGATGTATTTTTGCCCCGGAATGATTTCCATTTCACCGAGCTGCTGCGGCGCAAAGCAGAAGAACGGCTCGCTTGGATGCGCACGA
>JAYTEI010000286.1:0-3032 GCA_043735445.1 Akkermansiaceae bacterium
GAGAAGCGATCCCGCCAGAGGTTGGCCTTGGCAAAGGTCAGGTTCCAGAGTTCCTCGGGGCCGGGATAATGCGTCACCTCGCCCTCGGTGCCGGTTTCCATGTCGATGGCGTAGATCCCCTTGCCATTGGTGGCATAGGTGAAGCGAATCTCCAGCTTCCCCGCGTAACACTTCGCCTGCCCCACGCCTTCCGTCAGCAGCTTGTCCCACGCCTTGGCTTCCACCACGGACAGCTTGATGTTGCGGAAGACCAACACGTAGTCCGCGATCTCCGGCAGACCGCGCCTGCCCAGACCCTTGATGCAGCCGGGGGTTATTCGATATTCCCTCAAGATGCGACTGCCTTCCACGACACCCCAGCCTGCGGCTTTGAGGGCGGGATCGATGTGCTCGGCGCGGGTTTCGGCTTCGTTCATGTAAGTCCCTCAGTGACTGGCTGGAAGAACACCTAACGTTCTCACAGATGGCTGGCGAGACATCATTCTATCATGCGCCCTGCCATCGTCTCAGCCGCACCTGGCAGTCAGCCTCCGGGAAAAAACGATCAAGACTGCGAAGGTGCTGCAACTTCGCGGCGGCGATCCCGGCGGGCAGAAGTTTCCGTTCTACCAGTTGATCGAAAATCCACAACGTGCCGTGAACTTCTATCCGCTTTTCCTTTCCTGCCTTCCGCAGTGCCTTGTCTCCGGATAGAAGCATCGCATCCAGCTTGAGGGCGAGAAACAGCACCGAGCAATCATTGAACTTCGCCTTGCTTCCGATCTCTGCTTCCAGTTCGGAAACAGCCATGATCTCCTCAAAGGTCAGCCCGTGTTCACGCACATGGCCACTCTCGAAATACGCCAGCGTCTGGGCATGTCCGCCGTCTTCCAACTCCGCCCGGATGAAGTCCGTGGTGTGGGTTTCGATCCCCGTCTGGAACCAAAGATCAAACAATCCGGCCAGTTCCAAGTCGATCAGGACATTCGCATCCTGCACCGCGATCTTCATGGGCGGCGGACTCATGCGGCTTCGGCGGCGAAGAGGTGGTCAAACTCCCGCAACGTCACGTCCAGCAACTCCGCCGCCTTCGCCCGGGTGATGAGTTCCTGGGACGCCGCCCGATAGACGAGTTGCTCGAAGCGGTCCGCCTTTTCCGATGCTTCCCAGCGCCCGGGTTCCACCTTCCGGTTGTTCCGGTTCATGAATTGGAACGACTTCAACTGACCGGGGGTGATGATCTCAAGCTCCGCCGCACGGCGCATCAGGGCGGCGATGGAAATCCCCCAGTCCTCCTTGATGCCGACACGCTCCGGAAAGCTGATGCCACCCGGGCGTTTCGTTCCAAGGCGGGCACGCATGGCGACGGCGGGAATCAAAAGCGCCCCGGCAAAGCGATAGCACAGGGATTCTTTCTGCTTGTGGGTCAATCCCTCTGGCAGCTTCATCACCAAGTGGCCTAGCTCATGAATGGCGGTCAACCGCTTGCGCGGGAGATCCTGTTTCAGCCAGGACGCCAGCACGATCACCGGCGTGGAGTCATCCGCCCAACCGGAGAAGCCGTTGAAACTCTCGTCCGCCTCCACTTCCTTCACCTTCACGCCGCGCTCCTCCAGCAACTCGTGGACATTGCTCAACGCCGCCTCACCCAGTTTCCATTCCCGGCGAATCATCTCCGCCGCATTTTCTGCCTCCCGGGCAAGCTCAGCTTCCTGATCGGGCGCGAGGTGGCTCAAGTCCACCTGCGGCAAGGGCGCGGGCCGGATCTCCAGAATCTCCTCGATTTGGAGATACTTCTCGAAAAAGTCCGCCGCCTCCTCCCGCACGCGGCTCACCTCCCGCTCGGGAAACTTCGTCAGCTTACGGAACTCGATGTTGCCCAGCGTCACCGACTTCTGCCGGAAAAAATACCCCGCATCCACGCCGAACACCCGCGCCAGCGCCAGCAACACCGTGGAGTCCGGTCCCATCAGGCCCTTCTCGTATTTCTGCAACGCCGCATGGGAAAGCCGCGTCCCGGCATCGGCCAGACGCTCCGCCACCTCGCGCAAGGTCAGCCCGCGCATCAGCCGTGCCCGGCGCAGGCGCTCGCCGAAAGTCTGTTGGGGGGTCACGGCATTCATGGTTACAAAAACGCATATTCTGCACATCCTGTCAACCGGGATCCCCATGACCGTTCAATCATTGCCGATGGCATTGAGGTCGACTTCCCGTCCTGCCGAACCAACAAGCATTCCTTGTGAGTTGCCTCCCGCAGCGGCTGGGTTCATGTCACATCGAGAATTAGCCGATGAGCGGCGTGAAATCCGGTGACGACATGAGCAGGTGATTTGTCGGGGTCTTTCCCGAGTATTCGACCAGAATCGATTGGTTCAATGGGGCGTGCAGATGGTTTACCTTCACCACCGTTACCTCGATCTCCGGTGCCTTGGGAATGCATGTGACGAGATCTTCCACCAGATAACGTGGAGCCCAGCCGACCATGACGTAATCATCCGCGTGCAGCGTGACTGCAAGCCGGGTCGCGGGGTTGTTCACCTCAATCATGACCCGCAGTTTTTCACCAGTTGTGAGACGTGCCGCTCGTTCGCGCGAGGCTTCCGGCAGGTGGCGCAGACCATGGGCGAAGAACCGCATCTGGAAACTACCGTCTGCCCCGGCTTCGATCTTAGGGAAAGTTTGGAGGTTGTCGGTGACCCGCGTGCCGCCGGACACGGAAAGAATTGAGATCGGATCCGCTTCCTCCCGCGTCAGCCCGAGCCAGTCGATGTATTCGGGGAAATCCGCGCGCTTGGACGACAGCACACGATTGTGGAACAGCGGGAAAAGCTTCTCCGAGAGGTAATCCTCTGTGAAATCCGGGAAAGAAACCAGCGGCTCGAATCCCACTTCTTCGTGAGCCCTCGTGGCGCCGCCCGTGTAGCGGAACCGGCAGGAGGTCACCTCGGAACCGGACGATTCGGCATCCAGCCGCCCGATCGGAAACCAAGCGCGGCTCCGATCGCAGTCTTTGGGCGCTTGCCATGCAAGGAAGAGGCTTTTCATAGGATCGA
>JAYTEI010000287.1:0-14615 GCA_043735445.1 Akkermansiaceae bacterium
CGCCGCGACCGAAGAAGCCTGAACCACTCTCATTTAATCTCATCCCTCACCGACCATGGGCCAAAAAGTAAATCCGATCGCATTCCGTCTCGCCGTCAACAAAGACTGGCGCTCGAAGTGGTATGCCAGCGGCAAAGACTATACTAACAAGCTGCACGAGGATCTCGCGATCCGTGGCTACCTGAAGAACAAGCTGATCAACGCCGGTCTGTCCCGCGTGGTCATCGAGCGCGCCTGGAACAGCGTGCGCGTCACCCTTCATACTTCCCGCCCTGGCCTGATCATCGGTCGCCAAGGTAAAGAAATCGAAGTGATGACCAAGGACATCACTGCGCTTTGCAAGGGTGCCCAAGTTAAGATTGATATCATTGAAATCCGCAAGCCGGAACTCGATGCACAACTCGTCGCCGAGCAAATCGCCGTGCAACTTGAGCGCCGGATTTCCTTCCGCCGCGCCATGAAGCGTGCGCTGCAAACCGCCATGGAGTTCGGTGCTGAAGGCATCCGTCTCCGTTGCGCTGGCCGCCTCGGTGGTGCGGACATCGCCCGTGCTGAAGGCTACCGCGAAGGTAAAGTGCCATTGCAAACTCTCCGCGTCCCTCTCGACTATGGCTTCGCCGAAGCTCGCACCTTGTATGGCATCATCGGCATCAAGTGCTGGGTCAACAAAAAGGAAGACGACGGCACCGGCAAGCAACCTCAAGGTCGCAACGACCGTGGTGACCGTGGCGGCGACCGCCGGGGTGGCGGCGGCGGAGATCGTGGAGGCGACCGTCGTCCGAACAATCGCAACTGATTTCTATATCTCTCAAATCTTTAATTAACACTTTGCACGGAAAGACCGAGTTATGCCTTTGATGCCCAAACGAACCAAGTTCCGCAAGAGCCACCGCGGAAGCCGAGCTGGCAATGCCCAGCGCGGAACCACCGTCGCCTTCGGTGACTTCGGTCTGCAAACCCTCGACCGCGGCTGGATGACCAACCGCCAGATCGAAGCTTGCCGGATCGCTATTAACCGCTCACTGAAGCGGAAAGGAAAAGTCTGGATCCGGATTTTCCCACACAAGTCCATCACCTCGCGTCCTCCAGAAACCCGGATGGGTAAAGGTAAAGGTGCTGTCGAAGGTTGGGTGGCAGTCATCCGCCCAGGCAATATGCTTTTCGAAATTGGCGGTGTGCCTGAGTCCGCAGCGAAGGAGGCCATGCGTCTCGCTTCCTACAAACTCGGCATCCGCACCCGCCTCGTCGCCCGCAATGCGCACGCTTGATCCGTCCGATCAAATCCATCCTATATCTCACTGAATTATGGCCGCCAATAAAGCCAAAGCTTCTAAAGTCAAAATGACCAGCGAACTCTCCGCCGACGAACTCCAGGTTCGTCTCAAGGAGCTCAAGCACGAAGCTCTCAACCTCCGTCTCCAACGCGCCACCGGCAGCTTGGAAAACCCCGCGCGCATCAAAATGGTCCGTCGCGAAACCGCCCGCGTGCTTACGGCCGTCACCGCCAAGTCGCTCGCCTAATCCAAGATCCTACCTACAGTTACCATGAGCGAGACTCCTTCGGACGCATCAGTCCAACCTTCGGACACTCAAGTCCATCTCCGCAAAACCCGCGTTGGCGTGGTCATCTCCAATAAAATGGACAAGACCCTCGTTGTCGAACACGTGGCCCGCGTTCCCCATCCGAAATTCAACAAGATCGTCAAGCGCTCGAAAAAGTACTATGTGCATGACGAGACGAACCAAGGCCAGATCGGCGACCGCGTCCGCATCGTCGAGACCCGTCCGCTTTCTAAACTGAAGTGCTGGACGCTCGCCGAAGTCATCTCGCATTAATCTCTCTCTCAGTTTTTCAGCTTTTACCTAATTTATAGTCATGATTCAGATGGAAACCATGCTCGTCGTCGCCGATAATACCGGTGCCCGCAGCGCAAAAATGATTGGTGTGCTCGGCAAACGCAGCCGCACCGCTTGCATCGGTGATGTCATCACCTGCCACATCCGCGATTCCATCCCGACTGCCGCCGTCAAAAAGGGCAGCGTCGTGAAGGCCGTCGTCGTTCGCACCGCCTATCCGATCCGCCGTGCAGACGGCTCGATCCTCCGCTTCGACTCCAACGCCGTGGTGATCATCGACAAGGACAACAACCCACGCGGCACTCGGATCTTCGGACCCGTGGCTCGTGAACTTCGTGAGCGCTCGTTCATGAAGATCGTTTCTCTCGCACCCGAAGTTCTCTGAAGAACTAACATTTACTATTTCATTCCCATGAGCCGCATCAAGACCCACGTCAAAAAGGGCGATCAAGTCGAAATCATCGCCGGCAATCACAAAGGCAAGCGCGGCACCGTGCTGCTAGTGAACGCCACCAAGGGCAAGGTCACCGTCGAAGGTGGTCGCCCAATCATTAAGGCCGTCAAAGCCACCGAAGGCGACGCCGGTGGACTCAAAACCATCGATGGCCCGATCCATATCTCTAACGTCAAAAAAGTGGGCTGAAGCTAACGCTTCCGCCCGCGCTTAAGCGCCTGAGCAATCAGCGCTGACCCGCAAAAAAATGAGCACTCCAACACTACAACAACATTACAAGGACAAGGTAGTCCAGACTCTGATGAAGAGCCTCGGATACACCAATGGCCATCAAGTCCCACGTCTTGAAAAGATCGTGGTCACTTCCTGCATGGGCAAGTCTCCGGATCGCAAAGTCGCCGTCGATGACGCCGTCAACGAGATCCAGAAAATCACTGGCCAACGCCCATCGATCACGTTCTCGAAGAAGGCTGTCGCCAACTTCAAGCTGCGTGAAGGTGAAGCCCTCGGTGCCCGCGTCACTCTCCGTGGCGAACGCAT
Source organism: Akkermansiaceae bacterium (assembly GCA_043735445.1). Taxonomy (GTDB): domain Bacteria; phylum Verrucomicrobiota; class Verrucomicrobiia; order Verrucomicrobiales; family Akkermansiaceae; genus Luteolibacter. The sequence continues at coordinate 2,852 of JAYTEI010000287.1, forward strand.
GTGGGAATTCATGCACCGCTTCGTCAACGTCACCGCGCCTAACATTCGCGACTTCCGCGGACTTTCCTCGAAGTCGTTCGACGGCCGTGGCAACTATGCCTGTGGCATTAGCGACCAATCCATTTTCCCGGAAGTCGAAATCGACCAAGTCAAGCGCACCATCGGCTTCGACCTGATTTTTGTGACCTCCGCGCCGACTGATGCCGAAGGACGCGCCCTGCTCATGGAGCTTGGTATGCCGTTCCGCGATATGAAGAAAGCTAACGAAGTTGAAGCTGAAGCCGTCGCTGCCAACTAACACACCGCACCCCAATTATAGAAAGCACCTGTTATGGCAGTTCTCACCGATCCTATCTCCGATTTCCTCACGCGTTTCAAAAACGCTGCCCGCGCTGGCAATGAGGAATTCTCCGCTCCTTATTCCAAGATCAAGGCGGACATCGCCCGCATCCTCCAAGAAGAAGGCTACCTCTGGAATTATGAAGTCGTCACTGGCGAGCGCACCACGCTCAAGGCCAAGCCGAAGTTCATCGACGGTCGCTCGGTCCTCACCGACCTCAAGCGCGTCTCCACTCCCGGCCGCCGTCACTACATCGGCGCAGGTGAAGTTCCACGCGTCATGTCCGGCCTCGGCATATCTATCCTTTCCACTTCGAAAGGTGTCATGTCCGGCGGCTCCGCCAAGAAACAAAACCTCGGTGGCGAGCTCCTCGCCAACGTCTGGTAAACCTATAACTCGTAAAGGAAACTAACACCATGTCACGAGTCGGACTCAAACCAATCTCACTTCCCGAAAAAGTCGCCGTCAAACTTGACGGCCGCACGGTGATCGTCGAAGGCCCGAAGGGCAAACTCGGCTTTCCGCTTCCCGAAGGCATCTCGCTCACCAGCGCAGACGGCACCGTCGTCGTCTCCCGCGCTTCAGAGCTGCGGCAACACCGAGCCCTCCACGGCACCGCCCGCAGCCTCGTTCAGAACATGATCGTCGGCGTCTCGCAAGGCTACGTGAAGGATCTTGAAATCATCGGCGTGGGTCTCCGCGCCGCTGTCAAAGGCGCGGACCTCGACCTTTCACTCGGTCGTTCGCATCCACTCCTTCACCCCATCCCATCGGGTCTCAACGTCACTGTCGTTGAAAACACCAAGATCAAGGTTGAAGGCATCGACAAGCAGCTCGTCGGTCAGTTCGCTGCCGAAGTTCGCGGCTTCTATCCACCCGAGCCATACAAGGGCAAAGGCGTTCGCTACGTCGGTGAAAAAGTTCGCCGCAAAGAAGGCAAAAGCGTCGGCAAGTAATCCGTCGCCAACCTCACAACAATTACGGCACCATGAGCACTATCAATCGCAAGTCGATCCGTCGCAAGATCCACAACCGCATCCGCCGGAAGGTTTCCGGCACTGCCGAACGGCCACGTCTGGCTGTTCACTATTCCAACCAACACATCTACGCCCAAATCATCGACGACGCGGCCGGCAAGACCTTGGTCTCCGCCTCCACGCTCGACAAGTCTTTCGAAAAAGCCTCCTCGAACGTCGAGAGCTCGCAGAAAGTCGGCCAGCTCCTCGCCGAGCGCGCCAAGGGTTCCAACATCAGCGCCGTCGTCTTCGACCGCGGCGGTCACCTCTATCATGGTAAAGTCAAAGCCCTCGCCGATGCGGCGCGTGAAGCCGGACTCCAATTCTAACGCTCTGACCTGACACATATCATGGTAACAATTCCAGAAAATCAAACTCCGGCCGCTCCAGCAGAGGCCAAGCCAGCCCTCGGCCCGATCGCCGGCTCCGCCCCTTCTCAAGGTGGCTATCAAGGCAATCGCGGCGGCCAAGGCGGCGGTGGTGGCGGCGGTGGCTATCAAGGTGGCGGTGGTGGCCAGGGCGGTCGCGGTCGCGGCGGCCCACGTCGTGAAGAGCGTGCTGCTCCGACCGATGCCGATGGCAACGAGCTTTCCGAAAAGGTCGTCTTCATCAACCGCTGCGCCAAGGTCGTCAAAGGCGGTCGTCGTTTCAGCTTCTCCGCACTCGTCGTCACCGGGAATAAGGCCGGCAAGGTCGGACTCGGTTATGGCAAGGCAAACGAAGTGGCAGACGCCATCAAGAAAGCCAGCGAAGGTGCCCGCAAAGTGCTCGTCGCCATGAGCATCGTCGATGGCACGATCCCTCACGAAATTTATGCCGAATTCGGCGGTGGCAAGGTTCTCCTCAAGCCCGCTTCTCCGGGAACGGGAATCATCGCCGGCGGCGGTGTGCGCGCCGTTTGCGAAGCAGTCGGCATCCGCGACATCCTCGCCAAGTCAATGGGTTCTTCTAACCACGCCAACGTGGTGAAGGCCACCCTCAAGGCTCTCTCCCAACTCCGCACCCGCGACCAGGTTTTGGGCGCACGCGGCAAGAAAAAGCGGGAAGCAGCCATCTAAGATAGGGGATAGGAGATCGGAGATATAGAATTTGCTAAACACAAGCGCTTCACTCTTCTTCCATCCCCAATCCCCGATCGCCAATCTCTTATCCTCTAACTCTTCAATACAATGGAACTTCATTCATTCAGCCCGAATCCGGGCTCCAAGCACCGGAACAAGCGTCTCGGTTGCGGCGAAAGCTCCGGCCGGGGCAAAACCGCCGGCAAAGGCAACAAGGGTCAGAAGGCCCGCTCCGGTTCCGGCACCCGTGTCGGTTTCGAAGGTGGCCAGATGCCTCTTCACCGTCGTCTCCCGAAGCGTGGATTCAACAACTACGACTTCCGCGACAAGGTCGCCGTCTTCAACGTCGGTGAACTCGACGATCTATTCGACGCCGGTGCCACCATCGACGAGGCCGCGCTCAAGGGCCAAGGTCTCGTCAACGGCACCTACGACAAGATCAAGGTTCTCGGCGTGGGCGAAGTCACCAAAGCATTCCACCTCGTGGTTTTCAATGCCAGTGCTTCCGCTCGCGAAAAGATCGAAAAAGCAGGTGGTTCCGTTAGCGAGCCAACCGCAAGTGGTGCAACCACTGAAGCGACTGCTTGATCACTAACATTGATCTTTGATTCCAGATGAGGAAGCGCATCCCGCGCTTCCTCATCGTCTTTATAACACTTAGCGTCATTTTCCACACCCATCCGTCATGATTTCAGCGTTTACCAATACTTGGAGAATTCCCGAACTGCGCGACCGCATCTTGTTCACGCTTGCCCTGATCGTTATCATCCGGCTGGGAGTCCACCTCACTCTACCCGGCGTCGATGCCACGGTGATTAAGGCGTGGCTGGACAGCCTGAAGAATCAGGACCCGACCACCGGCGGCGGGATCACCGCACTGCTAACGGTGTTCTCCGGCGGCGGTCTCCAACAAGCCGGAATTTTCGCGCTCGGGATCATGCCCTATATCTCTGCGTCGATCATGGTGCAGTTGATGACAGCCGTAGTGCCCAAGCTTTCACGGCTTGCCCGCGAAGATGGCGGTCGCCAAAAGATCACTCAATACACCCGTTATCTCACGATCTTCATTGCGCTGGTCCAAGGCTTCTTTGTCGCGAAATCGCTGACCAATCCGGGACACATTCCCTATATGCAAGGGATCGAACGCTTCGGTAATTTGGTCCCTGATCCCTCCATCACTTGGATGGCGCTCACGGTTCTAACGATCGTCGCCGGGACAGTTCTATTGCTATGGATTGCCGATCAGATCACGGAAAAAGGCATCGGCAACGGCACTTCTATTATCATCACCGTCAACATCATCTCGGCGCTGCCGGGTGCATTGATCCAAGCCTGGAATTTCTTTGTGAATAGCAAAGATGCGAATGCTTTCAACTCGATCATGATGGTCGTGATGATCGCCATGTTACTCATTGTGATCGCGGCCACCATTGCGATCACCCAAGCCCAGCGGCGGATCGCGGTGCAGTATGCCAAACGCGTCGTCGGTCGCAAACAATTCGGCGGACAAACTCAATATTTACCACTCAAGGTAAACTATGCGGGAGTGATGCCTATCATCTTCGCCTCCGCCGTTCTATCACTGCCGCCGATGATGTTGCAGTGGTTCTTCGCCGGTCAAGGATGGGCTACCAAGCTTTACGGAGAACTCGTCGGTGGCGGCACTTGGTATTATATCCTCGGTGGCGTCGGCATCTTCCTATTCTCCTATTTCTGGGTGGCGATGATGTTCCAACCCTCGCAAATCGCCGAGGATCTCAAGCGCAATGGTGGCTATATCCCAGGCGTCCGTCCCGGCAAGCCGACCGCGGATTTCCTCGATTTCACGATGACTCGTCTGACCTTCGCCGGTGCCGTGTTCATGGTGGCATTGTTTGTCTTGCCCGTTCTAACCGGTAAAATGGTCGGGCTACCTCCTAGCTCGTTAGTTCTCCATTTCTTCGGTGGAACTTCACTCCTAATTATGGTCGGCGTGGTGCTGGACGTGATGCGCCAAGTCGAAACCCAGTTGCTACAAAAGCATTACGACGGTTTCCTCCGCAAAGGCAAACTCAAGGGTCGCTATGACCGCCTTAACCAAACCAGCGGTGCGGCTCCCAAGACTGCAATTATCTATCTGTGGACGGTGATTGCGGTGCTAGTCGTCATCGGCATCACTGCCTATATCTACAATAGCAACCGTTGAGCGCGACCGCCGCCAAGCCGTTGCGCGTCGTGCTGCTAGGTCCTCCGGCATCCGGCAAGGGCACTCAGGGCCGGCGGTTGGCGGCGAGCCTCGGTCTCGCTTATCTCAGCACGGGGGCCTTGCTCCGCGAGCAAGTGGAAGCCGGGACTGCTTTAGGCAAACAAGCGCAGCCCATCCTCGCCCGCGGCGAGTATCTACCCGATGAGTTAATGTGCCCCATCCTCGCGGAATGGTTAACTCATCATCCCGCTGGCTGGGTGCTGGATGGTTTTCCGCGCAGCGTGCCGCAGGCGGTTTTCCTCGACGATTGGTTGGTCAACCGCGATTTTAAAATCAAGATAGCGATCTCTCTGGAAGTGCCATTCGAGATTCTGCTAGCCCGCATTGCCGATCGAGTGGAATGCCTGGGTTGTCGATGGTCCGGCCAGCGACCTCAATTGTTAACCAGCGATAATTGCCCGGCTTGTGGTGGCCTAGCTGGCCGGCGCGCCGATGACAGTGAGCAAAATTTCCGCAGCCGCCATGCGGAATTTGTGAATCTAACTCAGCCGGTCATTGAGCATTACCGCCACCTGAATCTTCTTTCTCCTTGCGATGCCACCGCTCCAGAGGCTGAAGTGGCAGCCCGGCTGTTCCGGCTACTCCCGCTTGAAAATTCCGTTCTTACATCTCTGTTATAAAATCGTGTCCCGCCGAACTCGCATCCCTATCAAGACCCCGCGTGAAATCGAATTCATGCGCAAGGCTGGCGCCATCGCTTCCACCATCTTGCAGGCGCTTGCCAAAGAAGTGGTGCCCGGAAAAACCACCGGTGAGATCGACAAACTCGCCGCAGAAATGATGCGCGAGTATGACTGCAAAAGCGCCTTCCTCGGCTACCGCGGGTTTCCCGGCTACACTTGCATCTCCGTCAACGAAGAAGTCGTCCATGGCATCGGCGGACCTCGCAAAATCCGTCCGGGAGATATCGTCAAGATCGACGTCGGCATTATCAAAAGCGGCTTCATCGGCGACAATGCGACCACCGTCCCGGCAGGCGATATTCCGCATGAAACGAAGCGGCTGTTAGCTGTCACCGAGCAAGCGTTGTTTGAGGCGATCAACCACGCCCGCGCCGGGCGCAAGCTCGCTGATCTTTGCGGCTCAGTGGAGGCATTTGCCAAACCGCGCGGTTTCACCATCGTCCGCGAGTTCGTGGGCCACGGCGTGGGCCGCCGCTTGCATGAAGAACCGCAAGTCCCGAACTACCGCCCGCAAGGCAAGTCTCCCACGCTCGAACCGGGGATGACCCTCGCCATCGAGCCGATGGTCAATGCCGGTCTCCAGTCCGTTAGAATACTTGACGACGGCTGGACCGTCATCACCGACGACAAGAAACCCTCTGCCCATTTCGAGCACACCGTCCTCATCACCTCCGGCGAGCCAGAGATCCTAACATGGCGACCACGTGAAGCGCTACCCGAGATGTTAGGACTACCCGCCTGGTAAGGAGCGCGGACATTTTCGTCCGTGAAGCCGAGGCGCTGCGAAGCTCCTCTCTTTCCACCACCCTCCACTTTCCGCATTTTTGCGCTACCTCCGAGCTCACTGCGGCTGCATGATCCGGTCATGATTTCACCCCTAAGCGGCGCGGGACGCCTGTTCCGCACGCAGGGTCCGCTGCTAGTTTTGGTCGGCGTGATGTTCCTGATTTACTTCGCGCAAGCCGCGTTTGGCCCAGGCTGGTATCAAGGGCTGATGGCGGTCCCTGTTAGGATTATAGAAAGCTGGCAGCATCTTCTCGATGGCCAGATTTCCGCAGCGGATTGGCGAGAATTCGGCACTCTCTTGAGTTGCGCTTTCCTCCATGGCGACATCTCGCACGTCACCTTCAACATGCTCTATTTTTGGATCTTCGGCGCACTCATCGTCGAGCTGCTAGGCTGGCGTTGGATGTTACTCATCTTCGGAGTGACCGCAGTCGGTGCTTCGCTCTCTCATGTGCTGATGAACCGTGGTGGTCTCATCCCGATGTTAGGCGCGTCCGGGGCGCTGATGGGATTGGAAGGTGCCTATCTGGGACTGGCCACTCGGTGGACCCTCCCCGATCCCCACGTTTGGCCGCTTGCCCGCCCCATCCCGCCCGGCCACCTCGCACTGCTGGCGGTCATCGGAGTGAGCTTCGACTATTTAGCCATCATGAACCGAGAGGACATGGGCATCGCCTACGGCGCACACGTCGGCGGCTTCACCACCGGGCTGCTGTTAGCCGCGATCGCCGCGCCTCGCCCGCGCGGGCGGGGAGTGATGAAGCGCTGATTATGGGGTTGGGGCTGGCGGCATCTTGCGAGCCTCTTCCTTACGCAAGGCATGAATGGTGCGAGCCAATTTCTCAAATGCCGCCAGGAATAGCTCAGCCTGCGCGGGGTCTTTGGCCTTCTTTGCTCTGAACTGATAGGTCAGCCGCGCCCGTTCGAAAAACTCCGCACCCGATTCGCTCTCACCTCGCCAAAGTTGATGGTTTCCTCCATCGGAAGCCCAGTCGGCGATGAGGTTCAATTGGGAGAACTCTCCTCGTTCATCCAAATCGAAGGAACAGTCGATACCGTCGTTCGCCAGCTCCTTGCGATCCGCGGGACCCATCATCCATTCCACTTTGTGAGGTTCGTCGTAAGGATTCACAATCGGCTGGGAGAATAACAATTTCTTGCCAGCGATCACAATCACAGCAAGCGGGCGCTTTTGATAGTCATCCGTGTCGAAATCACCGGGAAACGGAATGTTGAATTTGATGTCCATTTGTATCTCCAGCCGGGCCAGCGCACGAATTGTTAGAGGTGTTCATCAGACGAGTCATGAGACGATGGCCACCGGCGCTCGCAGAGACGCCGCTACAAGCAAGGATCAGAAGATTCGAATGGTCGAACCGTTGCGGATGTTCACCACGCGGATCTTGCCGTTGGTTTGAGTGAGGTGAAGCTCCTCTCCTTGAACCACAGCGTGGGTGTAGGTGCCGCTGATAGTTCGGGCCGTGGAGCCGTTTGCGGTGTTGACGATTCTAACCAGGTTGCGTTCGAGTTTTGCTGCGTAAGCCATGACCTCATGATCCCGCCGGCGACCCCAACCGCAAGGGAGTGCCGCCGCGTTGTGTCATAACCCCCATTTCATATTCCTCGTTTCTCGGGGCGAAACTGGAATCACGTAATCGTTCCGCTGTTATGACACAATTGCGGCGATCCCCCCTTGAGGTGTGAAACGAACGCAGGCAGGGTCAATCCGCCATGCTCAGATCCGTATCATTGCCCGACAACCTTACCCTTGGAAAACTGTATCTCTGCTCGATGCCGGGACGTTTCGAACCGTTGGAGGTGTTCCTTCAGGAAATCGCAGGAGCTGAAATCGGCCACGTCATGTGTCTGGTTTCCGACGAGGAAATCGCCCGCAAATCGCCGGATTACCTTGCTGCAATTCAGCTGGACCAACTTGCGGCGAAACTCTGGCGTCTTGAGATCCCTGACTACGGCATGCCGGAGAACGTTGGCGAACTCCGGCAGATGCTGGATCTTATCCGGGACCGCCTCGATGACGGCGAATCCGTGGTGATCCACTGTGCCGCCGGGCATGGCCGAACCGGCATGGTTTCCACGCTTTTGCTCGTCCGCATGGGCATGTCCCTTGATCAGGCTGTCGAAACTATCAGCCTCGCCGGGTCCGCCCCTGATACGAAAGAGCAACGGCAGTTCCTTCAAGCTCAGGCGGCCCCTGAAGCCCCTTTACCAAATTCGCCGCCGAGGATTCCATCATCCCCACAACGGCCATGAGCAGGATCGCCATTCTTTCCGACATCCACGGGAATCTGCCCGCGCTTGAGTCCGTGCTCGATGATGCCAGACGGGTTGGCGTTGACCGGTTCGTGTGTCTCGGCGACACCGTGGGCTACGGAGCGTCGTCGGCGGAGTGCATTGATCGCATTCACGGCGCGGGAGCGCAGTGCGTCATGGGGAATCACGACGTGGCGATCCAGCGCGTGCGCGAGGTGGGCCGTGGAGGGATGGCTGCGGGATGGGAACGAAGCGGCTATGCCGCCGGGCTGATCCATGCCGCCGAGACACTGGGTGACGAGCGCTCATCGTGGCTGGCGGAGCTACCATACACGCTGAAGATTCCAGGCGCACTCGTGGCGCACGCGAACTATCACTCGCCGGAGTCATTCAGCTACATCACGGATCCTGAATCCGCCGCTCCCACCCTCGGCAAGCTCGACCGTGAATCCGGCCTGACCGGGTTCTTCGGCCACACTCATATTCAGGAGGTGTTTCCCGATCCAGTTGGCGGTGTCGAATGGCTTGATGGCATGCGATTCCAAATCCCGGCGGACGCGCCTTGCGTCGTGATGGTGGGCTCGGTGGGGCAGCCACGTCATTCAAGCGATCTTCGCGCCGCCTGGGTCCTGTGGGATCCTGAACAGCGAATCGTGGAGTTGCGGAAAACGAACTATCCGCGCTTGCAGGCCGCCAGGGACATCACACTTGCGGGGCTTCCGTTGGAATCCGCCATGAAGTTATTGAGCTATGAAGAAGCCGCGTTTTTGTGAATGCCCGACCACAGGACGGAAACCGGCGAAGTTTCGAACGTCCGGGGAGTGGATGCTCAGACCGATTCAACTACAGCCAGCAGCTGCCTCGCCCTGCTTACGGCCATGAACCAGGAGAAGTGGTCGTAATCGGTGGCGAGGTCCTTGTGAGGTGGGAGGCCGATGAGGATGACGGCTTTCGAATCGAGCCCCTTGGCTTTGTGGATGGAAGTGTGGCGGATGGTGTTTGGCGCGTCCTCCTGTTCCGTGCATTCACGTAGGTTGTGAACGCCGAGAATGCGACGGTCGCCGAGCGGGCTGCGGGTGATGTCGGATTGGGCGTGGAGGATGAGCACGTCTGACGGATCGCAGAGCCCGGATTTTTTCCAGCGGGCGAGGATGGATTCGACAAGGTCGCAGGCGTCGGTTCCGGCGGGAAGCGAATGGTTTTCAGCATCCGGTCCTTCGGGGAGGTGGTCGCCTTGGCCGAGCGCGTCGAGCATGCCGGAGGTGACGGAGCTGGAGTGATCGCGGAAAAACTGCAAGAGCGGGCGGGTGTAACGAACGGCTGGCTGAAGCCGGACGTGTGCGGGCTGTGACCAGGTGGCGGTCAGCCCGGCAGGATCAAAGCGCTCGGCGGCGCGGAAGGGGGGACGTTGGGCGGCATCGTAGAAAACACCGGCGGGAGCGTTCCTGCCTTCTTTGAGAAGGACCTGGTAGATGTGCCACCAACCGCCGGTTTCACTTGAGAGGGTTCCGATTTCCGCGTGCCAGCAGGTGTCGTGATCCTGGCCTTCGTCCACGATCAAAGCATCGAAGGTCGGCCAGGCGTTCCGGAGAACCGGGTCGCGGGAGATTTCGAGAACGAGGCGGGGGAGTTCGACTTCATAAAATGCGCGAATGGTTTCCGTGGTGCTGCCGGCTGGAGGCAAGGTGGCTGGTTTTCCCGCGAGGGAACAGAGTTCGAAGAAGAGTTCCTCCCAGCCGCGGACGACGACCTCGCCGCGTTCGATCTGGCGGAGTGCGACGATGCGCCGGAGTTGGGCGGTGAGCGCCTTGTTATAGGTGAGGAAAAGCACGCGCTGCCCGTCACCTTGGCGAGCGTGGCGGAAGGCAAGTTCAAGAGCGTGCCAGGTCTTGCCGGTCCCGGTGCCGCCGTGGATGAGAAGTTGGCGATTCTCCGAAAGCTGGTCGAGCAATGCGAATCGGGAGGTGAACTGCCGCTCGAAGAGCTGCTCGGTATGATCGATGAAGGCACGTTTTTCCTCCGGCAGAGAGCCTTGCCCGAAGGCTTCCAGCACGGCCCGTTTCTGAAGGGGATCGACAGGATTGCGGACGTGGTTGCCGAAGATCCGCAGCCAGGTGGAAACCCAGTTTTCCAAATCGTTCCCGGTGACGAGCCAGTTCCGGGAGATTCCTTGGAAGTTTTCCACATCAGCCGGCGCATCAACACCGGGCACGCATAGGGCCTTCGCGATGTGGGGCGGATTGCCCTTTGCTCGGATGCCTCGGATGACACCCTGCCACTCGGCATTGAGCTGGGAGATTGGGTCGTCGCCACCGGCCCCTTCCCACCGTCCTGTTTCCGCGAAATGCCGGGGCAGCGATGATTTTACCTCCAGCACCAGCAGGCCGCCCGCCGGGCCGAGGATGAGGAAATCGCCCTCGCGCTGCATCCCGCGGGAGTCCTGATAATAGTAACCCCAGATGACCGTCCAAGCATGTGGCGAATCCGCCAGTCCCTTCAGTCGTTCCGCCACCCGGATTTCCGAAGGATTGCTGGCGTGTGGAGGGCGGTGGAGAATCCAGTCGATCATCGGCTTTCGTTGGGAGAGGGGCAAGTTTCTGACTTCATCAGGTTTCCCTAGTTCGTGATGTGCTGACGTCTGCAAAAGCCTTCTCCGCCATCGCCGACATGGACGACCATGGCATTGCTGATTCCGCGTTCTTTGAGAATGGAAAACACCGCTTCGTAGTCACCGTGGTGGTCGCCGAGGATGTAAATTGACTTCATGAGGGATGTCGGCCCGATTTCTTAGCGGGGCTTCCTTCAGGCGACCATAAAATCCGGTGACGCGAAGAGATCGACCGGGTTTGGGTGGTCATGCACCTCGACTTTGGAATGCGGTTCGTCCCATTCAGCCAGCCGGGCAAAAGAGAATTTGCACCAGGAAAAAGCCGAAAAGGGCAAATACCCTACCTAACAGGGTATCGTTAAAGTATCGGTAAAGGTGGTAAAACGGGGCAAAACGAGGTCAAAGTTGGCAACTTTTGGAAAGAATTCAGAGGACTTTGATTTCTCCTGAAGTGCTGATTTTCAGCTAAAAACGCTGGAGGCGGAGGAGGGAATCGAACCCTCGGATGACGGTTTTGCAAACCATGATTTCCTACGTAAAACGTGGATCATAAAAAAGATTGCCCAAAAATTGCCCTTTAAGGCTTGAATCGAAGCCCTTTTCAGCAAACACTTGCGCTGACATGCAAGCAACCGCAGCCAAGCGAATAAATGCCAGTGATCCCGTCAAATGCAGGGAGCTTCCAAAGAAACATTCCCAAAGGAAGGCGGGCTATCTGTGGGTCGTGGAGACCAGGATCGGAGGCAAGCGGAGC